>CBFGNE010000082.1:0-9290 GCA_965649995.1 uncultured Mucilaginibacter sp. | reverse complement strand
TGCGCCTGTGCCGGGAAACTCATATTTTTCCCCAGGAATTTGCCAAAGGCAGCCATACCACCATATGGCTCTGGGTTTACTTCTAAACTTCCATCAAATGGCACAATTTCGTCGCTATTGCCTTTTACCGCTGTGCCACCTCCGCCGCTGGATGGCTCAGGTATATTGCCCCCCTCGCCAGGATCTACCCCTTTAACTGTTTCTGAACTGATAGCTGCGGTTTGCAGGTCAATATTCTCAACAGGTTCTTTGGTAACCTGATCATCTGGCTTTACGACAGTTGATAGATGCTGTATAGTGGTTACTTGGGGTTGCGGCTTTTCCGGAGCAGCTGGCTTTGGTTTTTCTGCCTTTTCTTCTTTGGGTTTTATGGGTGGGTCTAATTTAAAGTGACTCAAATCAACATCCCGGATAATCCCTGTCTCCACCGGAACTGTTTTAAAGGCAAAGCTCAAAGCCACAGCCCCGCTAATTACTACCGTAAAAGCAATGGCCATCGCCTTATTAAGCGTGCCGGCATAATGCGACCGAAGGTCGTAAGCACCATAAGCCTTGTTGCGGTCGTCAAATACAACATCGAGCCACTCGGCGTTGTACAAATCAAATTTTGTGTTTAGCATAACGTTTAGAATTAAATTTCTTTATATAACGTTATAACAATATAAAATGTTGTGTAATTTTGAATTATTGCCAAATAATTATTTGGCAAAGGGTAAAATTGCCAAATTTATATTGGCAATCGTATCTTATTGCAAATTATGTTCGGTAAAAACTTGATGTTGCTACCACTTATCAGTCGCAACTTTCTTTACGGTTTCTTCTGCCCGCAATACCTGCACCTTATCCATCTGCTGCGATAGCCTGGCTGCGCTTGCCTTGCAAAATGCACCCACCTGGTCAAGGTAAGCGTCGGTATCTTTAACGCTGTATTTAGTCCAAACTTTCTCCAGCGGTATTTCTACGCCAGGTATTACAGCCATGCTGCCGTAGCGGTTTATTTTATATGGCCTAAATACAAAGCCGGCAAACTTGTAACGGTACTTTTGGTCTTTTGTATCGATGGTTAACGTATAGGCAACCTCCCCTGCTTCCTTTTTAGAAACAAGCGAATTGCCGTAAACCACTAATTTATGTTTCGCTGCAATTGTACCTGCCGCCGCTTTGCCATCGGCCTTAAACCCCTGGGTTTTGATAAAAACGAGGGCGCGGTTGTACAGCGTATCGGCACTCATGCCTTTCTTATCAACCACCTGGTAGTAAACATATTTATTGTCCTCATCAAACTGCAGCACGTCTTTTTGTGCGCGGGCGGTATTAATTAACAGGATGCATGCTATACTGAAGAATAATTTTTTCATATAATAAAGATAAGCCATCCATAAACAAATATGGATGGCTTATAAGAAATAATTAATTGTTGATTTTCGTTAGAAAGAATATACAGCTGCTAATACAAACTGAGAAGCTTTTTTAGTACCAAGCATGTCGCTATTTACAAAAAGCTCATCGTTAGCACTGTCAAGCCTCAACTCCGGGATGATAGTTAATGGGCCAGCTTTGATGTTTGAAGTTAAAGTGAATGCTTTAACACTTGGGCCACCATCTTTCCATTTAAAGTACTCGCCTCTTAAACCAAAAGTTACGCTCGAGCTGGCAGCAATCTGTGGATATAAAGCAATACCCTGGAAACCACCCGGGCTGTTTGGTGCATTAAAATCAGCAGCGTTTAAGCCTAATTTAAAGGCATCGGTAATTTGGTAAGCAGTTGTGATATCAAATTCGGTACCTGATGTTTTGCCGCTAACTACGTTGAAGTAGGCAGTCCAGCCTTTTGCAGGGCTTAAAAACAACTGGGCGCCAAAAGTAGATACATCTTTAGTAGAGGAATAGTTATTCCATCCGTCGTTAAAGATACCTGCCATTAAGCTTGCTTTGTCAGAAAAGGTGTAGGTACCTTTTAAACCAGCATTTTGGAATGGGCCGTTGGTGAACAGGTACGAAGTTGAGTAGTTGAAGTTGCCTACCGGAGAAATTACTTCGTAACCAACAAATGTTGCCATGTAACCCGCAGTCATCGTAAACTTATCGCTCAAATCGTACGATACGTATAAGTTTTGGATGTGGTAAGAATCGCCGGCCGGTTGTGGGATTGATTGGGCCTGTCCGCGGGGGCCAAAGCTCATTTCGCCTACAAAAGCTGCTTTACCAACTTTTTTCTTCAAGCCAAGGTCTATCATACCGATGGAGATAGAATTTTGGTCGGTAGCGAAGCTGGTACCGATGTTTGAGCTACCTGTTGTCGGATTCTTAAAGCCCGAGAAATCGTTTTTGTAGTACGTGTCTACCGATCCAAAAATAACCAAAGGCGGGTCTGCTTTAGGTGCGTCCTGCGCGCTTGCGGTAAAAGTTGCTGCTGCTGCCAAAAATGTTAAGAGTAGAAATCTTTTTTTCATGATAAGGAATTAAATAAATTGTTTTTGTTAATTGTTGTGTTGTTCTTAAATATCTTTTGAGCCTTATTTTTCCGTTTCGGCTAAATTTTCTTCATTCAATTTCTTCGGTTTACTAAAACCACAGTTCAATATAAACCTTGTGCAGCAGGCGCCGGCGAATGGCAGGCTTCCCGGGCCAACCGCACAAGGGGTAATTTATTCTTTCAAAACCTTAGGCGGGTTGCTTAACACCGTTATCCATCAGGTCGCTTAAGCTAACGTCATCAGCATCAGCCGGGTAAATTTCGGTACCGTGGTCAAACACATCCAAGCCGCCAACACCAAGTTCGCCATGCGCTTCTACACGCAGTTTCCATGGGTGTGGTAGTTTGTTTATGATGTACATCATTACAAACGCTATTATAAATGTGGCAGCAGTAATAATAAAACTGCCTAATGCTTGCGACGTAAGTACTGCACCGCCGCCACCATACAATAAACCTGTAACCGGCGCAGTGTTATCAGCGCCTGTTGGCGTGGTAAAACCGTATTGGCCCGATGCAAATAAACCTAACGATAAGGTTCCCCAGATACCGTTTAAGCCGTGTACAGAGAATGCGCCAACCGGATCATCTATACGGAA
This sequence comes from uncultured Mucilaginibacter sp., assembly GCA_965649995.1. Taxonomy (GTDB): domain Bacteria; phylum Bacteroidota; class Bacteroidia; order Sphingobacteriales; family Sphingobacteriaceae; genus Mucilaginibacter. The sequence continues at coordinate 6,215 of CBFGNE010000082.1, read as the reverse complement.
CCACTCGATAATATACACACCTGCGAAGATGATGAAGCCGCCTATGGCACCTATCATGATAGACCCGAACGGGCTAACCCAGTAGCAAGGGCAGGTAATAGCAACCAAGCCGGCCAGGAAACCGTTTACGGTAAATGCCAAATCGAATTTGCCTTTGGTAGGGCCCCACCATAAAGCGGCAAGCATAGCGGTGAAACCACCGGCGCAAGCTGCTAAAGTAGTGTTGGTAGCTACGCGGCCAATACCTTGCACGTCCATTGCGTTTAAAGTACTGCCCGGGTTAAAGCCGTACCAGCCAAACCACAGGATAAAACCACCCACGGCAGCTATAAGCAAGTTGTGGCCTGCAGGCAGGCCCCCTTTTTCTTTATTATCGCGGGCAAATATGCGGCCTAAGCGTGGCCCCAAAACTATTGCGCCGGCCAATGATGCAACACCACCTATAGTATGCACTACGGTTGATCCTGCAAAGTCGCGGAATGGTTGGCTCAATAGTTTTGCGAATACGCCCGAAGTTCCCATTGTAGCAAGGAAACCATCCGGCCCCCAGGCCCAGTGGCCAATTATCGGGTAAATAAATCCGGTAATACCAATAGAGTAAAGTATATCGCCACGGAAGCTTGTGCGGCCTATCATAGCGCCTGATACGATAGTTGAGCAGGTATCGGCAAACGCAAACTGGAATATCCAGTGCGCAATTACCGGTACGCCGTACGCCAGGTAGGTATCAGGGATATTTTGCAAGAAGAACCAGGTTTTACCGTCGGCACCGCCCCAGCCAATAAAGCCGTTGCCCTGGCCAAACATAAAGGCATAACCAATAGCGTAAAATAAGATACCGCAAAGGCAAGTATCAAAAATACACTCCATAAGTACGTTAACAGTTTCTCTTTTACGGGCGAAACCAGCCTCGAGCATTACAAAGCCTGCCTGCATACCAAATACAAGGAAAGCTGCAACCAGTGTCCACATCGTGTTCACGGTGTTGATCATTGATGTTTCATGCGCAGTGTAGGTATCTGCGGCATGCGCCGGCGTGCCGAAAAAATTCGGCAAAACCATCATCGCCATCACTACCAGGAACAGGCCTGTCATTTTCCCAATAAAAATAGTAGCGCCGAGCTGCCATTTTTCCTTTGATAGCTGCCGGAAGGAATCCAGCAGGCTCATTTTTGTAGAATTACTCTTCATTCGTTGTTTAATTAAGTGGATTGATATGATAAAAAAAGTCTTTTTAACAAATGGGGGCGTATAATCATTTTATTAAACACTAAATCAATAATAAAATCTATAGAATAGGTATGAATTACTAATTTTTTATGAAAATATGAATGAATTTTAATAAAAACAAATTAATAATGATATATTTTCAATAATAACGGCTAATTTTTCAATTATTAACATCTTAAAACAGCATTTTTATTTATAAAAAACGAAATATGTCTTTGATATTTATAAACTTTATAATTAATGAGTTTAAAAGAGGATATTTTTTAAATATTTCGTAAATTTTACAAAGATTTAAACATAATTTAATTTAAAACGTATGCTATGCATGCATAAAATTTAAATAACCCGGTATTTTATTGCGCTTTTGCTATTTATAACCTACAACCGCTTGCAATTTTGCAATACCTTGCCAATTTTATATTTACTGTCTATTTTACGCGATATTTTAAATCATTTTCTAATTTTGGCAATACCAATTAAAAAATTTATGCCCAATATTCGATTCCAGGCTTTAAGGGCCGTGCAAAGCCGGGAGATACCGGAGGTAAAAACCCCATCCAACAAAATCTCCGATTATTTCGGTGCGAATGTTTTTGATAAGCATAAAATGAAGGACTACCTTTCTACAGAAGCTTACAATGGCATTGTAAACTCTATAGATAATGGCGTAACAATACCGCGCGACCTTGCCGAGCAGGTAGCCTCGGCTATGCGGTCGTGGTCGATGGGTAAAGGCGCTACCCACTACACCCACTGGTTTCAGCCGCTAACCGGCAGTACAGCAGAAAAACACGACGCTTTTTTTGAACCCACTGCCAATGGCGGCGCCATTGAGCGCTTTAGCGGCGATGCTTTGGCCCAACAGGAACCCGACGCATCCAGCTTCCCGAGCGGTGGCTTGCGCAACACCTTTGAAGCACGTGGCTATACGGCCTGGGATCCGTCCTCCCCTGCCTTTGTTATCGGCCGTACCTTATGTATACCAACCGTGTTTGTATCGTACACCGGCGAAGCCTTAGATTATAAAGTACCTTTATTAAAGGCATTAAGCGCGCTTGACAAAGCGGCGGTAGATGTTTGCCACTATTTTGATAGAAGCGTAGAAAAGGTAAATGCATCATTGGGCATTGAGCAGGAATATTTTTTAATTGATACCGCCTTATTTAACGCCCGGCCCGATCTTTACCTTACCGGCCGCACCTTATTCGGCCACATGTCTGCCAAGAACCAGCAGTTGGAAGACCATTACTTTGGATCGATACCGAGCCGCGTGTATGCTTTTATGCAGGATATGGAAACCGAGGCATTGCAATTGGGCATCCCGCTTAAAACACGCCATAACGAGGTTGCGCCATCGCAGTTTGAATGCGCACCTGTTTACGAAGAGATAAACCTGGCCATAGACCATAACCAACTGCTGATGGATATTATGGACCGTGTTGCCCACCGCCATAACTTTAAGGTGCTGCTGCACGAGAAACCTTACGCAGGGCTCAACGGCTCGGGCAAGCACAATAACTGGAGCCTAATAACCAATACCGGTAAAAACCTGCTATCGCCGGGTAAAACACCAAAAAACAACCTGCAGTTCCTGGCCTTTTTTGTAAATACCATAAAAGCAGTACACGACCATGCCGACCTGTTGCGTGCTTCCATCGCATCAGTAAACAACGACCACCGCCTGGGTGCCAACGAGGCACCGCCGGCCATCATATCTATCTTTTTAGGTAGCCAGCTGAGCGAGGTTTTGGATGAGATTGATACCTCGCGCCTAAGCAAAAAAATAAAAGACGAAAATTCGTTATGGCAGGGCATCCCTAAAATACCGCAGATACTGCCCGATAATACCGACCGTAACCGCACCTCTCCTTTTGCCTTTACGGGTAACAAGTTTGAATTGCGTGCTGTAGGCTCGTCGACAAACTCTGCCAGCCCCATGACTGTATTGAATTTGATTATGGCCGATCAACTAAAGAAATTTAAGGTTGATGTAGATAAACTGATCAAAAAAGGCGAGAAGAAAGATGTGGCCCTGATGATGATCATCAAAAGATATATCAAGGAATCGCGCAATATCCGTTTTGAGGGCAATGGCTATAGCGACGAGTGGGAACGCGAAGCCGAAAAACGCGGGCTGGCGAATGTGAAAACTACGCCAAAGGCATTGGATGCCCTGCTATCAGAAAAGGCTGCCGAGCTATTTGCCGAAACAGGCGTTTTTACCCGCCGCGAAGCACATGCCCGCCACGAGATATTATTAGATAGCTTTTACAAAAAACTACAGATTGAGGCCCGTGTAATTGGCGAACTGGTGTTGAACGTGATCATCCCCGCGGCAATAGCTTATCAAAGCAAGCTGGTTAACAGTGTAAAAGGGTTAAAAGAAATAGGGCTTGACGAAAGCAGCTACAAAGCCCAACTGGACATCATTAATAATATAGCCGAACACGTTAATTTTATTAAAGGTAATGTTGACGAGATGGTAGCCGAACGCAAAAAAGCAAACGCTATAGAAGATATACGCCAACGAGCCATAGATTACGACGAAAAGGTAAAAACTTATTTCGCCCCGATACGCTACCATGTAGATAAACTGGAGCAACTGGTGGACGACGCCTTATGGCCGCTGCCTAAATTCAGGGAGATGTTGTTTACGAAGTAAATGGGCAAGAATTGAATTGACACGAGTTTTCACGAAAGAAGGCTAATTTTTCACGGTTGTTTATCTTTTTAAGGAGTTTAAGAGAGCTGCGCCGTTTCACGAAATTTGATTTGCAAGCGCCTGCTAAATATATCGCAGGACGAAGCTAAAATTCGTGAAATTCGGTTCAATTAGTGAAAATTCGTGTTCACTCACATCGGTTCATGCGGATCATACTCCCGTGGCAGGTGCTCGTCATCGGCTTTTTCGGGTAGCCCCAGTGCGTATTCCGGGTCGGCTTTTATAACCGCGTTGTACTGTATAACGGCTAAAATGTAGCACAGCAAAAACGGAACTACTGTTAAAAACCTGTCGGGCTCTATCAAATACTCAGGCAAAAAGTTCAAAAAGTAGCTTAATAAAAACGCAACAGGGAAATAAACAATAAAGTACCTGTAGGATGGGGATTGCTTCATGGTAAGTAAAAACAGGAAGAGTACATGAGCCATCAACAGTACAAATACTTTTGCGGCAGCAAAAATATCGGCACTGCCTGCAAATTTAAGCGCCAGCGAAGCCTCCTGCTCGGCACAAGTATTTGGCATGCCCAGCGTAAAACTAAAAACTATTAGCAGGAACAAATAAATCCTAAAGCCTATCTTCATTTACGCCCTAATATAGGCTGTTGTAAACCAATAAAACTAATTACGGGCAAATAAATCGGTTTCGTTATGTTGTTTTATTATTATTTCGCGGTACTTATTCAATAAAGCCGATTTAGATACAAAACCAATAAACTTTCCATCGTGTACCACCGGCAACTGCCATACATCCAGCGTATCAAAAAGCGCCATCACCTGGCTAACATTATCACCCTGCCGGATAACTGCGGGCGGCGCTACCATAATATCGGCAACCTTTTCATCTGAGTGCTCCGAACTAAACATTTGCTTCCGTATCTCATCTATCCAAATCACCCCTTCCAGCTGCCCGGCATTGTCCAACACCGGGAAGATGTTGGCATTTGTATTGGCCAGTACCAGGGAAAGGCTGGCAAGCTGTGTGTTTTTGTCGATTGCTGTAAATTTTGTGTTGGTTATGCTATCCAGCGGAATGTTATTAAGCATATGGTAATCTTGCCCGGGATGAACGTTGTTCTCGTGCACCAGGTGGTGCCAGTACATATTATGCGGATTGGAAAGTTTGGCTATAATATATGATATGGCCGAAACGATCATCAGCGGGATAAACAGCACATACCCACCGGTAATTTCGGCTATCAAAAATATAGCGGTTAAAGGCGCATGCAAAACACCACTCAAGGCCCCGGCCATACCTACTGCAATAAAATTACTTGTATTTAAATGTATCAGTCCCGTTTGGTTAATTCCAAATGCCACCAATAGCCCTAAAAAGGCACCCGTAAACATGGTTGGTGCAAATGTACCGCCGTTACCACCCGATCCAATAGTAATACCTGCGGCCACTATCTTCAGTAAAACCAATGCAGCAATAAATAACAGCATTACCAGGGGCTGCGAGAGCCAGCTGCTAAAAAGGGTTTCCTCCCTTAGGGCTTCGATGTTCCCGTTAAATATTTCCTGAAGGTGATGGTAGCCTTCGCCAAATAGCGGCGGGAAAACCATAATCATTAAACCTAAAATTAAACCTCCGCTTAAAGCACGCACGTAACGGTTTTGATTTTTAAAAATCCCCTTCTCTAAGTTACCGCCTACTTTGCCGATATATACCGATGCCCAGCCGCATAATAAACCCAGCAGCATATAAAAGGGTAAGGCAGTTATTACCCAGCCGTCGGTAACTAAATGGAATAACTGCCCCGAGTACAATATTTTTGATACCACCACACCCGTGGCCGAAGCGATAAGCAGGGGGATGAATGTTGGTATAGCTATCTCGCCTATTAATATTTCAAGCGAAAACAATACGCCCGCAATGGGGCTGTTAAATACCGCGGCAATACCTGCGGAGGCCCCGGCAGCAATCAATACATTTTTTTCGTAGGGGCTCAGCTTAAAAAACCGGCCCAGGTTTGAGCCAAGCGCTGCCCCGGTGCAAACTATAGGCGCTTCTAAACCCGCTGAACCGCCAAACCCAACGGTAAGCGAACTGGTTACCAAATGCGAATAAATATTATTGGCCCTGATATTTGAACGGTTTTTTTTGATGTTTAGCAGGATGCTGCCTATCCCTTTTTGCATCTTATCGCGATTGATAAGGTGCTGCCAGGCAACCGTGAGCAAAATACCGAACGCCGGCAAAAACACATATATAATATGGTACGGTAAATGCGAGGAGATGTTACGGCTTAATTCCTCCATCA
>CBFGNE010000081.1:0-9347 GCA_965649995.1 uncultured Mucilaginibacter sp. | reverse complement strand
TCCTGGTCGCGTTTTGCTTGCACCATATCCCGGGCTGCCTGCTCCAGGTCTTTTTTGGCTTGTATCTCATCCCGCTTCATCTGCTCCTTTATTTTAGCAAGCACCGTACTGTAATCACCCCATTTAGCGGCAGGGATCTGTTCGCCATCTACGTAAAGCTCCGTCATTTTCCCCGCTACATATTTGGCTTGGTAAACTACGCCGTTCCAGTTGGTACGGAACTCTTTTACCTGCTGCCCGTTGGTAATAGAGGTAACCATGTAGTTGCTGTGGGGCGAATTATCGCGTACTGTTTTTTTCTTCGCCTGCCCGTAGCTAAGCGTGGTAACAGCCATTGCGGCCAATAAAAAGCATTGTTTTAAAAAATTGGTTTTCATTTTTACATTAATTTAAAGGTTGAAAAATTGGGCAATACAAATCCACGCCGCTATTTAGCGGGTAAAAAAATGCTTGCCTGTTTGGTTTATTAGGGTGCTACGGACGATGGCTTAAGGCGCGCGTTCCCCATGCCGGTACCATAGCGGTATTTGTTTATAACCGGACGCTTATTTTGCTGGTGGTTGTGTTTTGTTGTTGTATCCTTAACTGGTCTTTTCGGGCTTGTTCCTGGTCTTTATTGGCTTGCTGCTGGTCTCGTACTGCTTGTTGCTGATCCCGGATGGCTTGTTCCTGGTCGCGTTTTGCTTGTAACATATCTTTGGCTGCCTGTGCCTGGTCCAGCGCAGCCTGCATCATATCACGCTCGGCCTGTTCTTTATCTTTTTTGGCTTGCAGTTGCTCGCGCTGCTGTTGCTCTTTCTGTGTAAGCGCATCATCGGGTGTGGTTCGGCTTGCGTACAGTACCTTGTCGCTTATTTCTTTAGCGCGGTCCGCTTCCAGTTTGGCCAATTCGGATGCATACTTTTGTCGTTGTTCCAGGTCAGGTGCGGCTTTTTCCCCAGCAGGCAGGGGATTCTCTTCGGGTGCTGCGGGTTCATTTTGCATGGGCTGAAGAGGGCCTTTTGTTTTATTATCGCTTTTAATGGGCTTTATAATTTCTGTTGCAGCAACGGCTTTGGAGTTGGCAGGCATTGTTATGGCAGCTTTTATATTTTCTGGGTGATGCGTAATTTGCTGTATTTGTGTGATGGCTGCCGTTGCCACCATTGCCGAAAGCACCAATACGCCTGCCATAAAAAACACCTTCTCCGCAGTACCCAGCGACTTGTTTTGATTTTGCAGGATGCGGCTCACGCGTTGCAGCAAGTGGTTCTTTTTGCCCGGGAAGGCCACCTGGTAACCCGCACCATAAAGCGAATACTCTTTAAAACTGATGAGCGCCTGCACAAATTCGCGCTTGTTTTTTGTTTGCGCCAGGGCTATATCGTCGCAGCAGTTTTCGCGTTCATCGCGCAGGAGGGAGGAGATCCACATCAGACCGGGGTTAAAGAAGAACACCGTTTCGGCAAGGGTTTGCAGGAAGTTTACGATGTAATCGTTACGGCGGATATGCGCCAGTTCGTGCAGTAGCACGGCCTCTATCTGCTCAGGTGGTAAACCAGCTAACAAGCCTATGGGCAACAGTATAATTGGTTTTAAATGCCCCACCACAAAAGGTACTTTTACAAAGCCCGATTCCAGCAGCGTTACTGCCCGCTTTAGCTGTAGTTTTTGGCACAGTACAGCCATGCGCGCCTGCCAGTAGGTGTTGGGTAAACTTACCTTGCGGTGCCGGGCCTGGTGGATAAACAGCAAACCGCTCATAAACTTTACCGACCGGAAAAGGAACAGTACAAACCATATCAGCACTACCATGGGGGCATTTACCGTAAAATAACTAATACAGGCATAGCCAAAAGCCCTGATGCTGCCTGTATCGATATTAAGCAACTGCGTTGCGTTAGCCGCAAATTTGCCGGTAAAGGGCTGCGTAAGGTTGTGGCTTGCGTCGCGGTTCCACACCCATGCAAAAGTGTAAAGGCATGCGCCAATAAACAATAAAAACTGTACAAACACCAGGTTGTACCTTAGCGCCGCACTTGCCTTGCGCGTAAACATCAGCACCAGCGCCGTTGCCACCGCCAGCAGCAAGCCCTGCCATAACGAGTGGATGAGCATCCAGCTAAATGCCTGGATGATGCGGTTGGTAGTGATAGCGGTTAACAGCTGCATTGTCGTTGGTTTTTATTTGCCTTTATCCATATTGTTTAGCAACTCTTTTATCTTCTGCAATTCTTCTTCAGATGTTTTATCGTTTCCCAACAAGGCCACCATCAGGCTGCTTGCCGAGCCGTTGTACATCGAATCGACAAATCGGCCAAGCATGTTGCCTTTTACTTTGCTTTCCTCCAGGGCGGCGCTGTAAATGTGCTTCATGTTGGTTTCGTCGCGTTCCAGCATACCCTTTTCCTTCATCACCTGCATCAGCTTTAGGGTAGAGGTATATATCACCGCTTCCTTTTGCTCGTTCAGTTTATCATGCACAAACCTCACGGTAGATGGGCCGTACTGCCAAAGCACTTGCAGTACATCCATTTCGGTTTTGGTGGGTACGTTATCGGCTGGTTTATCTTTCTTAAACAACATCATAAACCAAAGGTATGTATATAAAACGTACGTTGCAATAGTTAAGGTGAATTTATTTTTTCTGGCCGGGATTACACCGATTGGGTTGGGATTACACCGATTTGGATATTTCAGGACGAGACGCAATCTGAGCATCCGGAAAATCTGCTTAATCCCGGTTCAGGCAAACAAAAAATAGAAAAATACTTGCGCAATCAAATGATTGCATTTATATTTGCAACCATATACTTGCATAATGATTGTCAGACGAGATGTTTTCCAGGCCATTGCCGACCCAACCCGCCGCCAAATCATCAACCGCATTGCGGCTGGTGCCATGAATTTAAATGCCGTGGCCGATGCTTTTGATATCAGCCGGCAGGCGGTATCAAACCATATAAAAATATTAACCGAGTGCGGGTTGGTCACGATACGGCAACAAGGGCGCGAACGCTTTTGCGAGGCCAAACTGGATAGCCTGAATGAGGTGGCCGACTGGGTAACCGAATCGAAAAAACTATGGGCCAGCCGCTTTACTGCGCTGGATAATTATTTAACCGAAATACAAGCAAAACCTACAAACGATGGAACAAAGTAAAACCGAAGCCAAACAAAAAGAAGTTTGGATAAGCCACCTGTGCGATGCGCCGCGCGAGGTTGTTTTTAAAGCCTGGACAGACCCCGAGCAACTAAAGCATTGGTATGCGCCCGATGGTTGCACCATTGATATCCTATCGATGGATGTAAAACCCGGCGGCACTTTCCAAACCTGTATACACAACCCAACCTACGGCGATTGCTGGTGCAAAGGCGAATACCTGGAGGTGATTGCGCCAGAGAAGCTGGTATTCTCGATATACATCACCGACCCGCAGGGCAACCCCCTTGCCGATTCGGGTAAGGACGAGAAATGGCCGGGCGTTATAATTACTACCGTAACCTTTAAGACCATTGGCGATAAATGCAGTTTTACCCTGCACCAAACCGTACCCGAAGAACTGGCCAAACAAACCGGCGCTTACCAAAGCTGGCTGCAGATGTTTAGCAACCTTGATAGAATGGTGTCTTAGAAACAAAGCTTATGAAAACAAAATTTTTGCAGGCAATTTGCCTCATCGGCATGGCAGTTTTTATTGCTGCCTGCGGCGATACAACTAATAAAACTACCACACAAAACACTACTACCATGAAACCGGATAGCATTAGCGGATATAAAGAAGTGAACGGCATAAAAATGTATTACGAGATACATGGCAAAGGCCTGCCTTTGGTTTTGATACATGGGGGCGGCTCCACCATCCGTACCACGTTTGGGCGCACGTTGCCGCTGTTTGCACAGCACCGGCAGGTAATAGCGGTGGAGCTGCAGGGCAACGGCCACACCAGCGACCGGGATGCGCCTTTCTCTTTTAAACAGGATGCTGCCGACGTTGCCGAACTGCTTAAACAGTTAGGCATAAAACAAGCCGATTTTATGGGCTTTAGCAATGGCGGGCATACCACGCTGCAAATAGCCATCAGCTACCCGCAGCTTACGCGTAAAATTGTGGTTGCATCGGCATTTACAAAACACGAGGGTGCCCAGCCCTGGTTTTGGGAGTTTATGAAAAAGGCAACTTTTAAGGATATGCCGCAACAGTTTAAGGACGAGTTCCGGTCCATCAACCCCGACCCAAAGGCGCTGCAGGCCATGCACGATAAATCGCTTTACCGCATGCAACATTTTGTGGGTTGGCCCGATAGCGAGATCCGATCTATAAAGGTACCAGCCCTCATCATCACCGGCGATGCCGACGTAGCCCCGCCCGAGCATGCTGTAGAAATAACTCATCTGATGACAGGCTCCAAACTGGCCGTATTCCCCGGTGGGCACGGCGAGTATCTGGGCGAATTGGTAAGCGGTAAAAAGGGGAGCAAAGTGCCGGAGTTAACGGTGGCATTGGTAGAGGAGTTTTTGGATAAGTAATACAACAAAGACATTTATTTTGTATGAATAAATAAATGTAAATTTGTTTGAGCCACAATAATTAAAATGATGAATACTCTAAAATATCCATTAAGTAATGCACAGGTGGAGCTAATGAAACTATTTGGCACTGACCTGTCTGACAGCGACCTGAAAGAATTAAAAATCTTACTTGCCGGCTTTTTTGCCGAACGAGCTATTGAAGGGGCTGACAAAATTTGGGACGCAAAAGGTTTAACCGACGATGATATGGATAAACTGCTAAATAGAAAGAGCTAATGGCCTAACGGTCGTCCTCGACACAAATATTTTGTTGGTGTCTATATCGAGCCGCTCGAAGTACCATTGGTTCTACAATGCATCACTTCAACACAAATTTCGAATAGCCGTTAATCAGGATATCCTTTTAGAGTACGAAGAAATAATCGATGCCCACTGGAACGAAAAGGTAGCCTCAGATGTCATTAGGTCGCTTATGGAACTTCCCAATGTATTATTTACACCAGTGCATTATCAGCTTAACTTAATTACTGCCGATGAGGATGATAATAAATTTGTGGATTGTGCATTTGCCGCAAATGCTGATTATATAATTACTCACGACCACCATTTCGGTATCCTCAAAACCATTGCATTTCCACGCATCCCAATATTGGATATTCATCAGTTCAAACAAGTTTTAGGGATTGACCGCTGAAAATAATAAAAGCAATGGTTTGCTCTAACTATTTCTCCGGCGTATACTGGTAAACCACCTCGTAAGGCACGTTTTTAAGGCTGGCAGATAGCTCGCCAATGCGCAGGTCTTTCCGTTGCGGGGTGGGCTCGCAAACCGAGTAGGTGTTACCCTTGTAAATGATGGGGGTGCCGCCTGCCGGTTTATTAAATTGCACCGCCATGGTAATATGGGTAGGGTATAGCAGGGCTATCATAGGCAGGTTGTATACCTCTTTTACCAGGTAAAAAAACAGCGCCGCACGGTCGTCGCAATCGCTGTATTTGGCAAACAGGGTTTCCTCTGGCGAGAGGCGCTTTTCTTTGCCATAGTTTTCCCCATCGTCCTCGTACAAAAAGGCGTAACGGGTAAAATGCATCAGGTAATCTACCCCTTTCTTTTGGCTCATACCTTTCATATTCTGTTTTAGCAGGGGGATAAGCGAACTGTAGGTTTCCTTGCTCAGCGGGATGTTGAAATAAGTTTCAAAATCTACCCCCGGGTAGTTCATAAAAATGGTTTCAACATCGGGGTTTAACCTGATGTTGAAGTAGTAAACCTTATGGCGATAAGTAAACTGCAGTTCTTTGTCCCGGTAATCGGCTGCCTTAAAATCGGGCATGCGGGTTACTTTGTATGAGAACGCCTTTTTAGCCTCGGGGATGTTTACCACTACCGGTATGGGCGGGTTTTGATTGATATCTGCCCTGGCGTAATCGTGGTAGTTAAGGCACATATATTTTTGGCCATCTATGGCAAAGGAGGGGATATCTGATATATCCTCATCATTCAGAACATAAAATATTACTTTATCGTCTGGTGTAAGCGCCAGCCTTGCATCGTAGCCGCTTTTTGCAAGTAAAAACCATTTGTATAAAGTATAACGCCCGTAGTTATCGGCTTTAGGGCTTATGGCCTGCGCTGTTTTGCGGATGAGCTGGTAATACAGCCAATCGTTTAATTGGTAACGGTTTTTGTATGTTATTAACGAATCGATAACCGGTTCGTAGTTGCCGGCATTCAATTGTTTGTAAAAGCCTTTTACCAGCGATTGGGACAAAGATACCGGAACATCCAGTATAAAAGCCTTATCAACCTGGCTGTTGAAGGTGCCGTTGTAAAACTCAAAGCATATCCGTTGCTCCTGCGCCCTGGCGTACGTAAACGACAAGAGCAGCCCTAATAAGCAACTGAAATATGTTTTAAAAAAGCGGAACACTTTAGATTTATAATTGGTAGGATAAATTTACATATAATTAACTTATTAATAACATACAGTTAACATATAAATTATCGATTTTATGTAATTTAACAGTAGGCCAACTTAATAGTGCTGTTACTTTCAGTTAATACGTGTTGGGTATTTTTACGGAATTAACCTTCTTAAATATGCCCGCTATAACCAAAGCAGATTTTTCTAAAGCAGCCGGCATCAATGGCATCCCTTTCCTGGCCTCGTTTTTAATGCGGGCACTAAAAATTGACGCATTTAACAGCATGATGGAAAACGCCAGGGCCTTAAAAGGCGTTGCCTTTGCCGACCATTTGTTTATGATATTGGGCGTAACCCTTGTTATAGATGATGGGAGTTTAAACAATATCCCGGCAAACGGCGCATTTATTACCGTTGCCAATCACCCTTACGGCGCCATAGAATCGCTGGCGCTGCTGAGCATACTGGTAAAAAAACGGCCGGAGGCCATGTTTATGGGCAACTTCCTGCTAAAAAAAGTACCCAACCTGGCAGATCATATCATTGCCGTAAACCCTTTCGACAATATAAAGGATGCCTCCAGCATTAGCGGACTAAAAACCGCGCTTAAGGTTTTAAAAGAGGGTGTGCCGGTGGCTATTTTCCCGGCAGGGGAGGTGTCATCGTACTGCCTGAAAAGAAAACAGATAACCGATAAAGAATGGCACCCGGTGGTAGGCAAAATTATCACAAAAGCCAACCAGCCTATATTGCCGGTGTATTTCCATGGCAACAACGGGCTGTTATTTAGCCTGGCCAGGTATATACACCCCTCGCTGCAAACTATTATGCTTTTCTCGCAACTGTTTAACAAGCGGGGGCATAAGCTACACGTAAAAATAGGTAAGCCTATACTGCCGGGAGAGGTACCGCAGCAAGGCGGTAAATGCAATATGCTGCCCTACCTGCGCGAAAAAACGTACGCAATGAGTAGTGGGTTAAAGTAAATGCTAAAAACGCTATTAATCTCTAAAGCAAATATTGAACCGGGCACCCTTATTCACTTCGCTATCAATTGTAATGCGGCCGCCGAGGCTTGTAATATGGTTGTATATTAAATAAAGCCCGATGCCCTTGCTGTCGATGTTTGTATCGGTATGAAATTTCTGATTGAACCCGAATAGCCTGTCCTGTACTTTTTCCATATCAAAGCCCCGTCCCTGGTCGTATACACCAGTTCGCTGATGCCGTTACGGCGGTGCGAGCGGATAATGATCATGGGGACGCTATCTGGCTGCGCGTATTTCACCGAATTAGTGAGCAGGTTGAGGAAAACGCTCTCCAGGTAAACTTTGTTAAATTTCACGGTGGGCTGCTCAGAAAAATCAACGTCAATAACCGCCTTCGAATCCTTTAAAAACGACCGCAACGATGACAGCACCGAGCCAAGGCACTCTTCCAGATTCAGTGTTTCTACCCTTGCGTTTAATATATTATTCTGGCTCAACGTGTCCATATAGCCATTTAGGGTATCCTTTAAACTATCCGTAGCGGCTTTAAGCATCCCAATAAATTCCAGGGTTTCCGGGTCGTTTATTTTACCAACATTCAATAGGCTAAACACCGACAACAAGTTACCAACCGGAGAGCGAAGATCATGCGAGGTGGCGTACGTAAGTTGTTTCAGATCATTATTGGTGCGGGTAAGGTTTGCTATCTCGGTATTGCGCGCTTCTTCCTGTTTCTTTTTATGGGTGATATTTTTGGCGATGGCGAAAACCACTTGCTCGTTCTCTATAGGCATAGATGTCCACGATAGCCAAACCACTTCTCCTGCTTTGGTGAGGTACCGGTTCTCAAAATTTAACAGCGGCATATTTTTAGTAAGGCTTTGCCGGCTGCTGGCGGTTAACTGCTGGTCGTCGGGGTGTACAAACGAGTTGATGGGATTGGCAAACAGTTCCTCGTTACTATAACCTAACGTTTTAGCCACCGTGGGATTGATGCGTTTAAAAAAGCCGTCGTAGCCAGCTATGCACAAAAGATCGGGCGAAAGCTCAAAGAAGAGTTCAAGATTATAATTGTTAGATGCGTTGCCGGCAGAATTAAAAACAGTAGTTAACATGAGCATCAGTTTACGTATCAACAAGGGGTACAGTGCCGGATAAATAACCAGTTAAAACTAATAGTTACAATATCCTCTCCCTATTACGATAAGTTTATCCTAACAGTTGTAAAACATTCATTTTAATATTTTTGCAGGGCGCAGATAATTGGGGCGCCTGGTTTTTAATTACAATTACTATATTTACTTACTTCTTAACAAAAGGCAGTATAAACCCATCCGTTCTGCGGCATAATGCTTTTAAGTAGTTTGCTCTCCCTGCTTCTCCCGAGCCGGCCTACACTTTACCCTCAGCCGATACACATGCATAATAAAAATACAGCCAACGAGCTATTGGCAGCTAATAAAGAGCTCGCTTACCAAAACGAAGAAAAGGAAAAGCGCGCAGCGGAATTGATCATCGCTAACAAAGAGCTTGCCTATCAAAACGAAGAAAAGGAAAACAGGGCCGCCGAATTGGTTGTGGCCAATGCGGAACTCGCTTTTCAAAATGAGCAAAAAGAAGCACGGGCGGCCGAATTGATTGTGGCTAACAAAGAACTGGCCTATCAGCACGATGAAAAAAGCAAGCGCGCTGAGGAGCTCATCGTTGCCAATCAGGAGCTTATTTTTCAAAATAAAGAAAAGGAAAAACGTGCCGCAGAATTGGTGGTTGCCAACCACGAATTACGCTATCAAAATGAGGAAAAGGAGAAACGTGCTGATGAACTTATAGTGGCCAATAAAGAGCTGGCTTACCAAAAGTATGAAAAAGAGGCACGCGCCGCAGAACTAATAGTGGCCTATAAAGAACTTGCGTACCAGC
>CBFGNE010000080.1:0-9433 GCA_965649995.1 uncultured Mucilaginibacter sp. | reverse complement strand
AGCAGGTTCTTCTTCGTCCAGTTGTAAACGGAGATGGCGGTATCTAAATAAGCTTTCTCCTTTGTCGCCTGGTACAAGCGCAGGGCTACCAGCACACCGGGGCCGTTAGAGCAGGTGTTTTTGCTTTTGAGGTTGCCTTCTTCCCAATAAAAACCACCGCCGGCAACGTTATTAAGCCCGGTAAGCAGGAAGCGGTAGATCATTTTAGATGTTTCCAAATACTGTTTTTTATGGGTACGGGCATAGGCATCCATCAGGGCAATGGCTATCCATTCGTTATCGTCGTAAAAGCGGGGGTCTATCTTTTCTTTTACCACCATGGCCTGGTAGGCGGGTGCTGGTGCCCTGTCGGAGTAGTATTGCTCAATCGCTTTCATCACCGGGGCAACGTATTGCTTGCCCGGCTCCAGCGCCTCCATTTCGTTAGCGGCCTGCAGCAGGGCGGTCAGCGGCCACAGGAAGGAGTGGTTGCCTTTGTTGGCTTCCACATTATTGGTTTCCAGGTACAAGTTGGCGCCTTTATCATAAAACGTTTGGTAGATATTTTTATTGATAATGCTGATGCGCTCTTTGTAGTTCGGCGTTTGCGCTACCGCGCAAAAAGCCATGGCACAGCCAAGTACCATTAATAATGATATTTTTTTCATAGGGTGTTTTCTATTTGTTAAGCCAGTAGTTGCGGCTTAGTGGTGTACGTTTCCCAAAGCAATTCGCCAAACAGGGTATTGGCCCAGGCAAACCATTTACGGGTGAAATTCTTTGCATCGTTTTTGTTGAACGATTCGTGCATAAAGCCGGTGCCGCCGTGTGTTTTGCGCAACTGTTCTATAGAGGCCTTTATCTCGGCATCATCTTTACTGGTTAAAGCCAGCACGGTGATGCTTATGGGCCATATCATATCCTTGCCGGCATGAGGGCCGCCAATGCCTTCGCCTGCTGTCCCTTTAAAGAAGAAAGGGTTATTTAGCGACCACAGCATTTTGCGGGTATTGATGTAAACCGGATCAGTATTCTCAATCGCGTTTAAATAAGGCATGGCCAATAAGCTCGGTACGTTGGCATCGTCCATCAGGTTAAAGCTGCCAAAGCCGTTTACCTCGTAGGCATAAACCTTACCGTATTGCGGGGTATCAATCACGGCATGCTGTTTCAGTGCGGCATCCACCTCGTTTGCCAAAGCCAGCAATTCAGCTGAAAGCGCTTCGTCCTTCAGTATCGCCTTCACCATTTCTGATGATTGCTTTAAACTTACCACCGCGAAAAAGTTTGATGGTATAAGATATGAATAAACCGTTGCATCATCGCTGGGGCGGAAGGAGGAGCAAATCAACCCAACCGGTTTTACCGGGTAGCCATAGCCGTTCATCGGTACGCCATCGGTTGCCCAGGCTGTTTTACGCTGGAACGAGTACGGCCCGTCGTTTTCCTTGCGTTGCTGCTCTTTAAAGGTTTTCAGCACGTTTTGTATAGCGGCCTTCCAGTTAGCATCAAAGGGCGAAGTATCCCCTGTAAGTTTCCAGTACTTGTAAGCCAAACGGATGGGGTAACAAAGCGAATCTATTTCCCATTTGCGTTCGTGCAGCCCCGGTTTCATTTTGGTCAGGTCGTCCTTCCACTCGCTTTCCTTGGTGGTATCATCGTAAAAAGCATTAGCGTACGGGTCGAAGTTGATGCACTTGGTTTGGCGGTTAATAACGCCCGCTACCAGGCTTTTCAGTTCGGCATCCTTATTTATGAAAGCAATATAGGGCCAAACCTGCGCACTGCTGTCGCGCAGCCACATAGCGTCTATATCGCCGGTTATCACATAAGTATCCGGCTTGCCGTTCACGTTTTTATAGGTTACCGTGGTATCCAGTGTATTGGGGAAACAGTTCTCGAACAGCCAGCCCAGCTCGGGGTTTTTTACTTTCGCTTTAAATTCTTTTATCGCTGCTTCTACCGCTTTGCTGGTAAATTTGCGCTGTGCTGCCGGTACCCGCACTACCGGGTACGCGTCTGCCCCAAAGGATAGTTTGCTTGCTAATACGCCTGTACCAAGCATGGCCGTGCTGCCAATAAATTGCCTTCTTTTCATAGATAATATCTGTTGTTACCGTGTAAAATCTGCCGGCAAATTAGTTAAATCTGCCGGAAGATGTTCTTCGTGTTTTAAATATGCACTGGTTCCCCTCTTGAGAGGGGTTAGGGGTGTGTTCGTTAGCATTGTGGCTAACCCACCCCTGCAGCCGCACCGTCCGCCGCGCCCCCTCCCAAGAGGGGAACTGCATAATCGGCCTACCACCGGCCTCATCCATAGCGATGGGTTTCAAACCCATCGCTATAAAAGCATTATTACAAACCGTCATCCTGAACTTGTTTCAGGACCCCATCATAAAAGTGACCACTATCCGGAGTCGCTTTGCATGCCGGCTACCTGCCGTGTGGGGTGCCGAAACAAGTTCGGCATGACGATATTTTTTATTTCATCCGTATAGCGATGAGTTTAACACCCATCGCTATACGGATATTGTTTAAAATAACCCCGTCGCTTTTAACGTTGCCGCTGCTTCTATCATGGTTAACCCGCTTACTTGTGTAGTAAGGTCTACAGTTGCTGGCGGTGCCGATTTCCAATCGGGACTAACCCTCATGTCTGGCCGGCTAATACCTTTTACAAACAATGTTTGCGCATTGTATTTTAAAAACTTTACGTAAGCGTCTTTATTCGATGGGGTAATATCCGGGCTTTGTATCAGCAGGGTAAGGTACCTCACCAATATCCCTTTAAACAAGCCGCCATCGCCCTGCCCTTCAGATTTCAGCAAACCGCCCGGCGAGATATCGGTATCCACAATGGTCGCGCTTGCATTTTGCATGGCATCTGCCAGGTATGCTGCATCTTTAGTTACGTTATATAGCTCCAAAGCGGCACCCATATAAACACCCTGGTTATAGGTGAATTTGTTTTTGCTGATCTGCCCATCGTGGTTGCCGTTAATGCCATCCCATATAATGCCTGTTGATGGGTCTACCAATGTGGTTTTCATCCAGCTATATAATTCCTTTGCCAGGGTTAAGTCTGCCGCGTTGCCGCTCACTTTGTACAAGCGACATGCAAAAATAATGGCAGGCGCGTTTGCCGGGGTATTTTTATAATCCAGCTGGCTTTTGCGCCAGGCTATACCCCCACCCTGGTTGGCGTTTACGCCGGTTTTAATATCCGTCCATAGTATGTTTGCGGCATCCAGGTAGTCGTTATCTTTTGTTGCATCGTATGCGCGCAGGCTTGCCAGCGCCAGCCATTCCATATCATCGTAATACTCGTTTTGGTATTTATTGCCGTTGGTAATGCGGGTACCGTTCAGCAACGATTTCATGCGCTGCTTGTATATATCGTTTTTGGTGCGCAGGTAGGCATCAATAAGGGCATCAAGCGTATGCGCCTGTGGCCAATAGTTGTAATTGGTGTTGCCGCTATTGTCCTGTTTAAAGTAATTGCCGTTGGCCGATAGGTAGTTGGTGTAGGTAGCGGTTTGCAGCGAATCTGCCGTTTCGGCCCAGGTATAATTAATAACTGCTGCCGGCTTGTTGCCATATAGCGGGAAGGGCTTGTCCTTAAGGCACGACGTTAGCATCAGCGGTATAAGGCCCGCCAGCGCCACTTTGCCTATATATTGTATATTGATTTTCATGTTGATTGATGTTAAGCCCTGCAAGCCGTTTTAGGCTTTGCAGAGCTGCATAATACCTTTATTAATTAACCTTAACCGAGTGGGTGTAAGCGCCGGCGGCACCGCTAAAATCAACCTTAATATCTGCCGTTTTATTATCGGCAGCACCGGTAAATTTAAAGCAGTAATCGTACTGCGAGCTGTTAACAGGCACCATGTAATAATACGATGGCGCAGTACCCGCATCCGGGCGGCTATTATCAGAATTGGTACTGCCGTAGTATTGTGTGCTTGTTGCACCGGCTGCATCCTTAAAGGTAAAGCGGAACTTGTAACGCTCATCGCGCCCCCACGATTCCTGGTGGAACACTACCGATGCACCGTCAATTTCCCATACGCCGGCCGCTTTGTAAGGCAGGTCGAACCAGATCTTGTTATCGGCAGCAAACCATAAGCCTACCGATACAACTTCGGTTGTTTTAAAAGAGGCAACGTTAAAATCAACCTCTATCCGCTGCACTTTGGTAGCGCCTGCTACGTTAGTATTTCCACCTTCGGTAAGCTTGGTACCATCGTAAGAGAAGGTTGAAGGGGTGCCTGTGTTCCTGTCGGCAAAGTGGTAAGTACCGGCTTTTAACGAGGTAAATGCCTCGAATTTGCCGGGAGCCGTTAGCTTTAATTTAATGGCTTTTGTAAGGTCGTCACCGCCTTCGGTTGCTGTACCGGTAAGGTATAGCTCTGTAGGTATATCAGTAAAACCTGCGGGGCGTTGGATCTCCACGGTGCGGATCTGAGCAGATTTTTGTACGTTGATGCCTTTCGACGACATCACCGTCCAAATAACCTTGCCCGATTCCTGTGGTTTTACGCCTGCGCTGGTGGCTATTTTGTTCAGGTCGCTAAAGCTGAGGCTTAATTTGTTGTATAAGCCGTTACCATCTGATGGTACCGAATAAAGCGGGTGCGAGAAATCGCCGCCTTCTTTGTCAAAAGCAACTTCGTATAAAACAAGGCCGTTATCTTCTGCATGTGCCTGCTCCCACTCAAAGGAAACCGCACCCGATGCGCCTGATACTATCTTTACAAATTTGTTGTTCTCCGGAGCAAACAAGGTGCCCACTGCCGATACGTTTGTGTGGTTTAATGTTTTTTCTTTTTTGCAGCCCGATACCACCAACACAGCAACTATACAAGCCAAAAGGCTATAGAATGTCTTTTTCATGATCTTACAGATTATAAATGTTTTTATAAATAATTAAGAATTACCAACCCGGGTTTTGTGATAAATTAGGGTTAACGTTACGCTCATCGCGCGGGATAGGCCATAAGTACGCCTTGCTTTTATCAAAGCTGCGCAGGTTGGCACGGATGTACCCGTTATCAACCGATGCAGGGCCATATTTGGCACCATGTGCCCATCCGTTTAATACCACTTCGGCAATTTTCCACCTGCGGATATCAAACACCCTAAGCCCTTCCATAGCCAATTCGCTGCGGCGTTCGTTGCGTACTATATCGCGTAATGCAGTTTGCGCACCGCCGGGGAAGTTAAGCGCCGCCGCATCGGTAAAACCGGCGCGGTTACGTATAGGCTTAATGGTTTTGTCCCAAACGCCTGCATCCATTTGGCCAAGTTCGTTTTTGGCCTCGGCATACATCAGCAACACATCGGCATAGCGGATGAGGATAAGGTTTAAACCCGACTGGAAATTGGTAAGCGAGGTTGGGTCGTAATACTTACGGATGTAGTAGCCCGTTGGCGAACTAACAGCGCCCGAGGCGTATTCATCCGGGCCGCGGCCAGTGTTGGCATCGGGGTTTGGATCCGACCCCGGTTTGGTATAAATGGTTTGCAACGAGCCGTCGGGTTTTTTCCATTTGTACAGGTTGTACACAATGGTGTTGGTTAAACGCGGGTCGCGGTTTACATACGGGTTGTTCTCGTCGTATCCGCTTCCTGTTTCGCCCGGTTTTTTACCGTTGGCCATCAGGTAGCTATCCACCAATTCCTGCGTTGGGGCAAGCGCGTTTAGCCTTGCGCCTACAGCCAGTGGTGCAAAATCAAAAAAGTTGCTGTACGATCGGTTCGGCGCGCCACCTACATACTGCAGATCCAGTATCACCTCGCTATTGTATTCGTTTTGCGGAAGGAACAGGCCTTCGTAAGAATTAAACAAACCATAGGTGCCGTTGGCTGTCGAGCCGATCAACTGCTCGCAGGTAGTTACCACGTCGGCCCAGCGGCTTTCGTACAACAATACCCGTGCTTTAAGCGCAATAGCAGCCCCTTTAGTTATGCGGCCACGGTCGGCGGCGGCGTAAGCAGTATTTACAGGCAATGCTGCTGCAACTTCGTCGAGCTCTTTCAGCACAAAATCTACTACCTGTGCTTTTGGCGTACGGCTAATAATACGTGCCTCATCAAGCGTAATGTCTTTTTCGAAGAAAGGCACATCGCCAAACCAGGTTTCGAGCTGGAAGTAATGGAACGCGCGCATAAACCTTGCTTCGCCTTTCATGCGGGCTTTAAGCGCAGCATCCATAGATGTTACCTTGTCCACATTTTCTAAAAAGATATTGCAGGTTTTAATACCCTGGTAATGGTTATTCCATTCATCGCGCACACGCCCAAGCGAGGCATCGTAAGTGCCTGCAGCAAGCGATGCTACACCACTGGCGTCGCCACGGCCGTTGTAAGCATTATCAGATGCCCCCTCGTTGTAAAAAAACCAATCGTTTGGGTACAGCTGCGCGTAAGCAGTATTTAAAAAAGTGGCCGCTTTTTCTGTAGTTGTCCAGTAATTTGCCTCGGTAAACCTGTTTGCCGGTGCCAACTCGAGTTTTTTACAGGCTGAAAGGAAAACGATCAGCATGATGAAAAACGCGGTTTTATTGTGATTTTTAATCTTTTTCATGATAACAATATTTATAACGTTACATCAATACCAAACCCGTAGTAAATTGGCGTAGGGTATGCCCTGCCGCTGTTTGCGCCGTTTGCCCGTACACTGCCGGAAAGCTCGGTGGTTTCGGGGTCGATGAACTTCATGCCCGAGAAAGTGAGGATATTTTGGCCGGTAAGGTATGCCCTAACTTTGCGCATCCCAATTTTTTTGGCAATGCCACCGGGCAGCGTGTAACCCAATTGTACATTTTTTACCCGCAGGTACGAGCCATTAAACAGGTACATATCCGAGCCACGGCGAAAGTTGTTTTCGTTGCTTTGGCTGCCGTTTGCTGCCAGGCGCGGGTAACGTGCATCGGGGTTTTGCGGCGTCCAGTAATCCAGTTGGTGCTGGTATATCACCTGCGAGTAGCCAAAGTGGAATGGCTCCACCTGCTCGCCGCGTACAAACATGGCGCGTTTACCCACACCCTGCATAAACACGTTCAAATCGAACCATTTATAATTTACAGTGTAAGTAAAGCCAAATGTTAAGCGCGGGAAACCGTTGCCCAAAACAAACTTATCGTTATCATCCAGCACACCATCGCCATTAACATCTACATAGCGGTTATCGCCCGGCACAACGTTTAGCCCCGGGAATTTAGGGCCGTTGTTTACGTCATCTAAATTTTGGAAGTAGCCGTCCCTTTTGTACCCTACGTACGAGCCAATAGGCAAGCCAACCTTGTTGATGATCTGCATTTCGTCGTAGCTGTTCAACTGATCGCCGCCTTCCAGGTATAGCACCTTGTTTTTAGAGTCGGCTACGTTAAAGGCAAACGAATGGTTGAAATTGCCGGTTTTAACACGGTAGTTTAAATTGAACTCCCAGCCGCGGTTTTGTACCCTGCCGGCATTGTAATCGGGCAGTGTAGGGGCGCCATAAACACCCGAAAAGGTGGGCCTCAATAAAATATCGCGGGTTATCTTGTTAAAATAATCAACCGAAACGGTTAGTGCGTTATTTAAAAACGTTGCATCTATCCCTGCGTTGAAGGTGGCAGCCCTTTCCCAGCGGATATCCGGGTTGGCAAAATTGATTGCAGTAGTACCAACTACGCTGTTGTTGAAACCATAATAGGTACTCGAGGATGCCTGGTAAGTGCTCTGATACTGGTAATCGCCCACGTTTTGGTTACCCAATATACCGTATGATGCGCGCAGTTTCAGGTCGCCTACCTTTTGGCGGTAGTTGTCCATAAAGCTCTCCTCGGTTAAGCGGTAACCACCGGAGATGGACGGGAAGAATGCATTGCGGTTTTGCTTTGCAAAACGCGAAGAAGCATCTATCCTGAAATCTACCTCGCCGTAATATTTGTTTTTGTAGGAGTAGCTGCCGCGGCCGAAAACCGAGTTGAGGCTGCTTTCCGTTGTCCGGTTATTGCTGTTGGCCGATGATGGATCGATAATGGTACCCGTTGTTGGCGTACCCAGCTCCGGGTCGGTAAATTTTAGGTGGACAAAGTTGCTGGTATTGTTGGTACTTTCATTTGCCACGCCCACCAGCACGTCCACATTATGGTCTTTAGCGAAGGTTTTGGTATACTGTGCAATAAACTGGGTATTGATGAACAGGTTTTTATCGTTGTCGTCATCGGTGTTCCTATCTGCACCGTAAGTGCCTTTTGGCAGGTAATTCACCTGTATAACCCGGTTAAACATATGGTTGGCCAGTACGGTACCGCCAAATACGCCTTTTAGTTTAAAGTCTTTGGTTATGGCCAACTCTGCGTTCAGGTTACCAAAAATATTGTCGTTATCGCGTTTGCGGTAGCCGCCTTTCTCCAATATACCCAGCGGGTTAAACTCCTGCAGTACATCGTTGGTAAGGTAGTTGCCGTTGGCATCCTGTATTTTATAATAGGTAGGCGTTCTGCCTGCATCTACAATAAGTGTACCCGTACTGTACGAGTGTTCTTTAATTTCGGTACGGGCATAGGCTAATATGCTTGTAAGTTTCAATTTGCCAAACTGCGTAGTCAAATTCATACGGTAGTTATAGCGCCTTAAGCCATAGTCGGGGCCAACCAAATTGCTGCGCTGGTCTGTTACGCCGGCCGAAACCAGGTAAGTAGTGTTGCTGCTGCCGCCGCTTAAAGCCAGGTTATGGTTTTGCTGTACTGCATTTTTAAGGATGGCATCTAAAAACCATTCGTTGTCGCCGCTTTGCTGGAAAGCGCGGATCTGGGCAGGGCTATAAATAGGCTGCAAACCTGCATTTACAACGGTTTCGTTCCGCAGGATGGCGTTCTCGAAGCTATGCACCGGGCGGTAACCCACATGCGGCATTTGCACGCCGGCTTGCCCATTGTACGTTAATGCAGCTGCCGAATTGGCCTTACCTTTTTTAGTAGTGATCAAAATTACGCCGTTAGCACTCCGCGAACCGTAGATGGCCGCACTACCCGCATCTTTCAGCACCGAAACGCTTTCTATATCCTGCGGGTTTAGCAGGTTAATGTCTCCGCCGGTAATCCCATCAATAACCACAAGCGGGCTGTTGTTACCCAGGGTACTCACCCCGCGGATGTTGATGGTTTGGTAAGCGCCCGGCTCCGAGCTGGTTTGTTGGATGGTTAAGTTGGGCAAAGTACCCTGCAAAGCCTGTGTTAGGTTTACCGATGGCTTGCCTTCTATAGCAGCGGCAGATACCTGGTCTACCGCGCCAATTACGTTTACACGCTTTTGGGTGCCGTAACCTATTACAATAACCTCGTTTAGCGATGTCCGCTCGGGCAGCAGCTGGGTATTAACGGTGGTTTGCCCATTTAACGGTACCTCCTTTGCTGTAAAGCCAATAAAGGTGAATACCAATGTGCCCTCGGCTGTTGGC
>CBFGNE010000079.1:0-9532 GCA_965649995.1 uncultured Mucilaginibacter sp. | reverse complement strand
CGCTATTTTCCATTTAAAGTTATCCAGATAACCAGTGCCTTGATCATTCTACGGGCAGTTTAGTTTTTATTCTTTAGTTTATGTATGATCCGTACGGGCAAGGTGATTACTCGGGCGGCCAATAATTTAGCGGTTTGCAACGCGGTTAGGACAGAAAAATAGAGGGGACGCAATTTCTGCTTGGGTTTGAGCTTGCCCGAAAAATGATAGGCCACAATTTCGTCCAGCCTTTTTAGGATGTTATGCTCATCAACAAACTCGTTTGGTTCGTCATTGGGGAATACCGGCTCGTTGAGGTATTGCATGTACAGGTCATCATTATTATCTACTTCAATTACGCGTTCAATTACTTTTTCAAAAGAAGGGTAATCGTGGCTGTTTATAAATGCGCGGGTGTTGAAGTCCTTGTTTACAAGCGGGTCGCCCCAATAAATAGGTACACAATGTTGTATAAACGGCTCATATATTTTTTCGGTGGTATAACCGGGAAAAGATGTGTTCTCGAAGGCGATAACAAATTTATAGTTTTTTATAAAAGCGTGCTTATCTGCCACCGGGCCTCCAACATTATTCAGAAACTGGCCGCCGGAATCCACCTGTTTATATCTGGAAAGTTCTGTGAAAAAATCATTCCGAGTTTTGCAGGCTCCATTTGTTACCACAAAACAGCAAAAGCCGGTTTTTGCTTCCAATATCTTCTTCGCGTCGGTTTTCCGGTGGAGCAGGTGTTTCGCATCTAAATACAAAGCATACAAAGGCAAGCGGTAGTTGCGTGCTGTATTGTATCGATAGCTGAATGCAAAATCGCACAGCATAAAATCGGACGTCATGTTTTCGCCCGTGTAAAATACCTTGGTGCAGTTGTATTTAATGTGGTCGCCATCGCTGCCGGTAGAATAAAATAGCAGGTCGGGTGTTTCCGATATCTCTACGTTATAGTTTTTTGACAGCAGGTTGTAAAAGAAATTATCTGTTTTATCAAAAACGCTCCAAAAATCTGTAAAGTTTATTTTTAAGTTGGGCTTAGTATTCACTATCGTTAACAAATGTTTTCCATGCCTCTTTAAAGTAAACGGCTTTTGATAAATCGACATAATGGTGTAACATGCCCCGCTTATTTATCACATCGGCGGCATTGGGGTTAACAATATACTCACTTGCCGGTAAAATTGTTGATGGGCTATTACCGATAAGCATAGCGGTGAGGGCTTGTTCCAGGTAATAACTTGCGCCGCTTTTTTCTTCAAGTGCTTTGGTCCAGGCCTCGATGTTTTTCCAGTTGATCAGTTCGCTGTTTAAGCCAATAACACCTACATTCAGCAATTGCAGTATTTTTGTACCGCAAAGCTCCTCCATTAGTGTTGGCGAGTAGCCGTACGACTGTACGCAGTCCAGCATGTTGATAAACCCAACCGGGCTTTTCAACCATTTTATCATTTCAACGGGCTCATTCCAAAAAAGCATATCCGAATCTAAAACCAGTTTCCATGCGTTGCCCGGCATCGTGTGCACGTCAGTAAGTTTTTTGATATGCGGATAAACCAGGCGTTTATGGCGAAGAACCGGGTATTCGTTCGGTGGCAATTTGCCCCGGATGTTCTCGTCGATTTGTGACTGTGTAACAATTTGCGCGCCCGGCAAGGCGATATTAATTCGTTGTATTATTGCGTCATCAAAACTACCGTCGTCAACAAAAATGAAATGGAATTTTTCGGCAGTTGCTTTTTGGAGCGACCGAATACAAAATAGCGTTTGGTAAAGGTATTTTTTGCCGGTAAGAAAGTAAATGGGCAAGCCTTCTTTATATGATTGCGCCGGCGGTAATTGCCACGAAGCTTGTTCCATACGCTTGCCGTTGCTAAGCATTGCCCTGTAACTAAAGTATCCACCGAAACGCTTATAAATTTTAAGCCTCGACTTGGGATGGCGGTAAAAGATATTGATGAGTTGCTGCAGCATTTATGCTTTTGACTTCATTACTTCTAATTCGATGCCTTTAATGCGGGCGGCGATATCAGAAAACGAACTCCAGTAGGAGCCGAATATTTTATTGGTTGCTGCGAGGCAGTACATATCTAAAAGCGCATCCTGTATGCCTTGGGTAGAGCGCCTGTCCGTTTTGTTGGTATGAGTGATTATCTGCTGGCCAAACGTATCTATCAGTGCAGCTTTCACTTCCGGATCGTCTGAACTGAGGTAAAATAAAGTGTTTCGCTGTAAATTTATTGCGTTTTGCATTGCGTTTATAAACAAACTCAATGGGCTATGCTGTACCGAGTTTATATTGTCCGTTCTGCGGATGTGCACCCCGATGGTGCGTGCGTTAAAATTTGCTGTTAACTTTTGTATGGCAGCCAACATGGGCGATATTGGCTTAAAGTATTTAAAGGCATATAAATTGTCGCCAAATTCCTGGCAAGTTTGGATATAAACAGTTTTATTTTGGCTGGCAATTTTTAAAATATCGAGTTTGCCCTGCCATATCAATTCGTGAAAATCTAATTCCTGAATGCAGTAGTTGATACCGAATAGTTTGTTGATGATTTTAGCCTTCAACCGGGCTAAGCTCTTTGGCTGATTTGTTCTTTTTAAGTGGACATATTTTGAGGGCTTGTTAGTCACCATAACTCCCTGTATAGGATTGAAAAGTTTTTCAAAAGGGCAGTTAAGCTCATCATTCTCATTCCAAACCACTACAAGGCTGGTTTTTAATTGGTCTTTTAACCAAATTCCCGATGCGATTACCCGCATTCGGTTTGCAAGGCCACCAAATGGTTCAATAATTATCATTTAAGGCTTTAAAGTTGCCAAAGCATCCATCATTCCGCAGTATCCCTGCCATTTTATATAATTTGTTTTCCCGGCAAGCACTTTATAAGTAAGCCAGGCTTTCATTTTCCTTAACGGCAACGTCCAGGCAGGTATTTTTTTCCAGGGGTTAATACCGTGGCTATGCAGCAGTTTAACCCAAGAATTATTAGTGTTGTTTAATAAGCGAGCCAGATATGCAACATCCATCCGTTCTTTCGGAATGATATGATGAAGCAACAATTGGGGGAAATAACCCACTTCCCAACCGCTTTTTAATATCTCTAACACCATGTCGTTATCTCCGCCCGAGGCTAATGATGTACCGCTTCTGTCGGTAATTATATTTTGTTGATTTTTAATTTTGTTAATGTATTTGATTAGCGCTTCTTTGCGGATAGCCATGCCCGCGCCAATAGGGGCATACTGCGGGTAAAGGTTTCGCCAGGATTCTATTTTTTCTTCATCCCCCAGGTCGCGCAGTGCCAAGTTTGCATAAAACTCATTTAGCCAGCCCGGAGGCGGAGTTTCAAAAATCGGGATTGATTTGCCGCCGATAGCACCCAACCGGGCATGGCGGCTAAAAATAGCAGTCAGGTTTTCCAGGTAATTTTGATCAAGTACATTATCATCATCAACCAGTAGCATCAAACTATTTTTTGCGGCCTTAAATCCTTTCACCCGGGCATAGGTGAGACCCTGATTAGC
Organism: uncultured Mucilaginibacter sp.; assembly: GCA_965649995.1. Taxonomy (GTDB): domain Bacteria; phylum Bacteroidota; class Bacteroidia; order Sphingobacteriales; family Sphingobacteriaceae; genus Mucilaginibacter. Next base: position 6,016 of record CBFGNE010000079.1, on the reverse strand, counting down.
TTCGTTCACCATTTTTCCATTAGGATGCCAGCTTAAATCGGCTTCAATAGATGATGTAGAATTATTGTTAACAATAATAAGTTCCCACTGGCTTAGGGGCAAGGTTTGTTGCTGCAAAGCCTTCAGCGTTTTATTTAACCGCGCTTTATTAGGGTTATAGGTTGGGATGATTACCGATAGTTGCTCAGTCATTAAGTAACACGTCTGTTTTAAGCGCCTTGCCGTAAAGCTGCACTTGTTCTATCACGGCACCTTTAACCTGTTCAGCCGTTATCATTGTCATACATTGTTTATCAAACGGGCATGAATTATGTAGCCAGCAGGGCGAGCATGCAACGTTGCTGTAAATGTTTTTGAAACATGAATAGCCCGATTGCCCAGGCGTTTCGCGGCCGCCATAGATTACAACAGCCCTGCAATCAACCGCACGGGCCAAATGCATCACAAAACCAACGTGAGTAATTACCAATAACGACTTTTTTAGTACAGCGGCACTTTCCCGTACGGTAAGTTTGCCCCTAAGGTCAGTCACGTTTTTTAAAGGAGGATCGTTGCGGGTGCCTAATTGTACAAAATCGTACTCGTTATAAAGCAAGTCTACTACCTGCTGGTAACGTTCTGGAATCCATTCCTTGGAACTCATTGGTACAATTGCGCCCGATGCGGAACAGGTTATAGCTATTTGCCTTTTGTGGTAGGTGCCTTGTTCGGCTTCCTGGTGGGTAAGGAAAATGGCGGGTTTGTTTTTTATGCTTCCCGTCAAGCCTAAGCAATCGGCCATTTTTAATATGATATGTTTTTCGGGTATTTCGTCCCTATCTGTGCCGCTATGGTATTTGGTGTAAACCGGATGCACTAATTGCGCTTTAAACATCCTTAATATGCTTGTAGAAAGCAATGCATTAAAAGGCAATATCAATTTGATATGGGGGTTATTGCTAAACAGATAATTGTGATTGCACTTTATCCAGACGTTTTTATAACCACGGCCGTATAATTCTGCAGCAAGGGTTGTTAGCAAAAGGTTGTCGCCAAGGGAATCACCAAACGATAAGATATGAGTAGGCGTACCAAATTTCCTGATGTTGTTTAAGGTAAATAGTATGGTTTTTAATGTTGTAAGCAACTTTTTGTAATGATGCCCGTGGATATTAGCTTAGCAAGGCTGGTTTAAGATACCGGGCGGCGCTCCAGGCGAGTAATAAGCCGCTTGCCAAACTCCTGAAAAGGGAGTTCGATCACTTTATAAGTTAACAAGGATATGGGCGCACTTATGGCTAGAATAATGCAAAACCTTGCGGCTACATCAATTATAGCATTAGTACTATAAAAATTAAGGTGGTATTTAACCAGCATATTGGCCACCAAAAGGTGGATAAGGTACAGGCTGTAACTCACCCTGCCTATCCATAATGTGCCTTTATTTACTAATATTTTAAGCGGTGCTCGTGCGAGGGCGTAGGCTATAATTGCGAATGCTATGGCGAAAAGGTAATGGGTTTTAAAAATATTGCCGCCTAATAAATGTATAATCATCATAGCGGCGATGAAATAACAGCAGCGATAAAGCTGGTTTTGACTATGCACAGCTGTTTGATTGTACTGTAAGGAAAAAAGGCACACACCAATTAAAAACACCGGCAATTGCGAAACGATGTTTTCGTAAGTATACACACCCCATAAAACGCCATCGTTGATGAGCGGGTGCTTGAACATTATACTGGTGAGAAGTTTAGCAATCAGCGTGCAAACCAACGCAACATTGATGGCTGTGTAAATCGACTTTAGCCTGAAAAAGAAAAGCGGGAATACGAGATAAAATAATACCTCAATACCCACGGACCAGCCGCCAGGGACGGTTGAATTTACCCAACTAGGGTTTAAACCATGCACAAAGAACAAATTAGCGACAATTGAAGAAACCGATGGCGAGTTTATTTTTATAAGCAAAACTACCCCGATGATAAAAATATATAAAGGAGCTATCCTGAAAAACCTCCTAATGAAATAGTTACGTATAGGTGCGTTTTCCGTTTCTTTCTTCTTGTTTAATGAAATGGATAATGTAAAAGCGCTCATCAAAAAAAACAGCGTAACCCCTTTGTCGCCATTTTGCAAAATAGTATCAACAATGGGTGGGAGGGTATAGGTGCTAAGGGCTGCATAATAAGGGTGGGAGTGGTGCAGGATAACCATTAGGATAGCTATCCCGCGTAATGCGTCGATATATTTGAGCCTTTGAGATTCGGGTATCAAGTTAGTTTGATGATAGCCGGTGCTCTTCTTCCATTAATATTAGCTCGTCAGCCACTTTATCGTCATCGGCATGGAACACGATGATGTCCAGGTAGTACACTTTGGCGTTTTTAGCGTCTACGTAATCAAACATTTGTTTCATAAACCTCTGGTTATTTACAGTTGAGGAAAACATAAAACGCCCGTCGCTTTCGTAAAACAGGATGGTATTATAGCCATGGGAAAGCAGCCATGGGAAGATACTGAACGGATCGGTGTCTACTGCTTCCAGGTTTTCTCTATTAAACTCAAACAGAATGGCCGGTTTTGTTGTGGTTATAAATTTATCGCCACCGCGCATTATCTTGAGGTCGAAACCCTCGGTATCAATTTTTAAAAGTTTACAGTTATTATTTAGAACCCCGTTTTTGTACAATTGATCGATACTTGAAAATTTTGTACGGGTGGCATTTTTGCCTTTTTCTGACGGAACTATAGTAAGATTATGCCCAACCTTAGAAAACGTGCAATCCATTTCTATATCATCATCTGATAAAAAAGTTTTTATTAGTTGTATATTTTTGAATTGCGCTGTGTTGCTATTGTAAAGTTCTGCCAGGGTGCCATCTCCCTCCACGCTTATTACCGGCACATCCGCACCCGATTTAATGAGTGTTACGCTATCGCCCTGGTTTGCGCCGATATCTATAGCAACGAGGCCGGGGTAGTGTTTGCTTAAAACTACCGTAAGCCTGGTAAGTTGCGCGCCGTAGTCTTTAAAATAGCGGTAACACTCTTTCAACCCGCTCCGGTTGAATATCTGTATCTCGAAATCCCCAACCTTTACGGTGGTGGTGCCTTCGGTTACCGGCTTAATATTTTTTACTAATGAGTAGCCAAAATAAGTAAAGATATTCCTGATTAACTGTTTCATGTATTGGCTTGTAATCTGTTAAATAATTCCTAATAAGGTAAGTATTTTCATTCTCAATCGGTTTAAGAAGCTAATTTTCTTCCACTCGCTTACCGTGCCATGCGCATCTGGTGCCCACATTTTTAAATGATCTTCCTCCCACTTTGCTTTCATTTTAGGATTTGATGTTTTTGCATCTCCATGCACGTTGGCTACAGACAATGGCTGCTTCAGCCGCAGCCGTTTGTTCCCCTTAACTAAGCGCAGCCACAATTCATAATCAAGTGCGCAGTGCATCTCTTCCCAAACCGGTTGGTGAATAGCCGCCGCCCAAAAGCAAGAGGGTTGGGCCAGGGTTGGTATTTTAATAAAATAATCGGGAAAAGGCGGAACCTTTATGAGCTCAAGCCTATTTATGGCAACATCAAAATTATAGGCGTAACCATAGATAAAAGCCGATTTATGGGTAAGGAAAGTTTTAGTTACTAAATGGAAGACATTTGGCAGGTAATAATCATCGCTGTTTATCCACGCATAGTAGTCCCCCGAAGCCAGGCTGAACCCCATGTTAATAGCGTGGCTTTGCCCGTTGTCGTTTCCGCTTTGCCAATAGCTGAGCCACGGCGCATATTTTTCGATGATGTTGAGGCTTTCATCGGTACTGCCACCATCGATAATAATGTACTCCAGGTTAGGGTAGTTTTGCAACAAAACGGAGCGTATTGTCTGCTCCAAAAAAGCGCCCTGGTTATAAGAGGGGGTTACAATGGTTAGCTTCGGCCAAGCAATACTGCCGGGGTAAATATCCCGGTTTGTTTCCTCATCCCATGGCCAACCCGTTTTCCCGGATGGGGGAGGTGGGAGGTTTGTTAACGATGTATTTTTTTCTGCGGAAACCGGTGGCAGCGGGTATCTAACTCCTCCTGTTATGAAATTTGAACGGTATTTAGCGAGGTTGGGAAGGATCAAATCGGCGGCGTTTAGTTGTTTATAATTGCCAAAAAATCCCGGCCAAATTTTTGTATCCGGGCTGGATAGTTGTGATTTTCGAAAAGCGGTGGCAATGGTGTGGCCGCTGTTGCTTGTTGTAGCAAATCAGCTAACTCTGTAGTATTTACCGGGTCGAAAAATGAAGCCGTGCTGCCGATAAGTTGTTCCCGGTGCACTTTTATGTCCGAGGCAATCAACGCCTTGTTCATTGCTTTGGCATCTTCTACCACAGTGCTCCACCCCTCAAATAGCGATGGTTGTATGATGGTGATAGATTCGCTCATTAACTTTAGCTGTTCCTTTCGGTCAATAAAACCCAGAAACTTGATATTACTCTCCAGGTTATGATCAGCCACATATTTTTCTAAGGAAAGAAAATAATCAGGGTGGCGATAATCACTCGTTTTACCGGTGAAGGCTACGGTAATCTCTAATCCACCCTTTTTTATTTTGTCTACAGCTTTAAGCACCGAAAGCTGGTTTTTATGCTTCCAAAACTGGTTGGGGCATATAAAAAACAAATCGGGTAGCCCGTGCTTCAAAAGCAGGGATTTTGTGTCAATATGTTGATAAGGGGGATGTGTTACTGCAAATGGCAATACATCCGACTTTACGGTATGTTGTGGATAAAGGGCTTTAAAATGCTGCAAAGCATCGTTACTACTTAATATCAAATTATCATTCGAGCTTTGAATATTATCCTGGTGCTTTTTTATGGCGGCGATTGCATCGGCAGTAAAAAAATCCTGTGCAAAGCTTTCCTGGAAATCTGCTATCCAGTATATTTTTTTACGAGCAAGAGATTGTTGCACGCAATCATAATAGGGGAAGGCGGCATCGAGCCCTTTTATTTTTTGAGAAAAGATATTGGCTTTTATAACCCTCCGTGTTACTTTGTTGGCGAATTGAAAAACCCGGTTTCTTTCTCCCGACGCTAATTGCAAACTAATGTAAGGATATACCAACTTGTTTTTAGCTGCCTGCATATCAGCTGGACCAGATACAAGGATTACCAGGTGAGGCTTTTGCGTATCCGGCAAGGTGTTTAGCGCACAAACAAGGTTCTCTATATAATAAGTGCCGCCTATCCAAAATTCATTGTAGGTGTAGCTTAACGCTACTCTTTTTCTTTCAGCCAATTGCAGTAGTCTATAAGGCCCTCTTCGAAACCGATGGTTTGCTGGTAACCTAAATTGTTTAAAAGGGTTGTATCTGCTTCCCAGTAAAGCGGGTCGCCGGTTCGGTTTACACCATTAAACTTAATAGTGCCTTTAAACCCGATGTGTTCTAAAAAAACCGTTGCCGCATGTTTTATAGAAGTTGCGTAGCTGTTGGCGACATTGAAGACACGATGAGAAGGTGCTGGGCACAATATCAAAACAGCTATAGCGTTCACAATATCCTTTACATGTATAAATTCGCGGGTTTCGTTTCCAGTGCCAAACAACTCAAGGCTGCCCGCTATGGCCGATTTTTTATAGAGGTCCCAAAAAAGTTGTTTTTTAAGGCCGGCGCCGTAAGCAGAAAACAGACGGAGGATGTAAGTATCCAGCCCAAAATATTGCTGATACAAATTACATAGCTCTTCGGCTTGTTTTTTATGAATGCCGTATGGCGACAGTGGTGAGAGTACATGCACTTCGCTAACAGGTAAAGATTGGGGGTTGCCATATACCGCTGCGCTTGATAGCTGAATAAATTTACAGCCAGGACAATCCTCTTTTATGGCATTTAAAATTAACACCAGTTGGTGCACATTGAGTAAATAATCCCTTACCGGATTTTTAAAAGAATCGGGCACAGATGCCGCGCCTGCACAGTTGATACACCAATCGAAACGGTGCTGAGTAAAAATTTGTTTAAAATCGTTATTGCTTG
>CBFGNE010000078.1:0-9546 GCA_965649995.1 uncultured Mucilaginibacter sp. | reverse complement strand
ACAATGAAGCTGAGCACATAAGCCGCTACTTTTTTCCAGCCGCCCTGGCAGCGCAGAAAATCGAGGAGATAATAGCATACGCCGCCTGCCGCGCCCGAAGCGGGGGTGATCAGCAATGGGCGTACCATCCAATACTTGCCCCATGCTGCAGGTGCGTTGTGAACGCCCAACAGGAACACCGAGATCACGATAAGCCCTACGCCTGCGCCAATAAGCATTAATTTACCCAGCGGATGTGCGTGTACCTGCTGGGTTGTTAAGTTGTTTGTAGTTGCCATAATTATTTGGTTTTATTGATTTTTTATTTATCAAAGTACTTTATAATGCAAAGTAAATGATTGTACTTTGTATTTCAAAGTGATTGAGGAAAAAATATTGGGGGAGAAATGTAAATATGCTTTTTTGGTTTGAATAGGAGGGGTTCGGAGTGGGCGGAGTACTGCAACGTTGAGCCGGTCCCGATGAATATCGGGATACAAGCTGCTGATAGAAGCGGGCGTTTCGCCAATCGGGTTTAGGGGGCCGGGGCTATGATATATATATTCAAAAGTGTATATCTACAAATTTGAATATTAGCGCGGGAGACCTCGCCTGGTTGCAAATGCTTGGAAGTGTTTACGATTGTGGAATTGTGGTGGATTAGCAAAGTTAGCCACGATAGCGTGGATGCTGATATAGTAGTTAAGCTTACGCGACTGACTGGGCGGAGATAGTTACCTGAGTAATCATTTGACAAAAAATCTATTGTCAAGTATTTTAGCAAATTTTTTATTGTCAACCGTAAGAGGTGACCGCATAATCGTTCTTGCTAAGTATTCCCGGTTTGCGGCCCGCATAAAAGCCGCATGCCTCCCTTTGCAAATAACCCAAAAAAGGGCAAGCACTTCTTACAGCCGCTTGCCCTTTCAAAAACAATTTTAGGTAATACCTTATTTGTTCTTCATCACAATAAAGCCTTTTACTGTTTCCTTATCGCTAAGACTGATCACATAAAACAGTGTGCCTTCGTTTAGGGGTTTGCCGTTGGCGGTGCCGCCCCAATCGTTTTGGTAACCTTTTTTGCTGAACACCAGTACCCCGCTTTTATCATACACCGAAACGTTGCTGTTTGGGTATTGCTCGATGTTTTTTATCAGCCAGGTATCGTTAAGCCCGTCGCCGTTTGGCGATAGTGCACTGCTTGCAGTGATGGCAGGCAGCTGGTTTTGCAAGGACGTAGCTGGTGCTTCTATCATCACTTTAGACGCTAAGGCCAATGTTGGCGGGGTTGATGATACCGAGATGGTGATAGTTGCCCTGGCGGCATCGTTTGCATTATAACCCGTTACGATGTAGTTGGTGGCTGGGCTAAGGGCCGTTGGCGTGCCGCTTATTGCACCGGTAATGGTGCTAAAATTTAAACCGTTTGGTAAGGCCGGGCTTATAAAATAACCACCCGCAGGGCTTACTTGCTTCACCGAGTGGCTGCCTCCATCGGCCACGTATATTTGCCCTGCGCCATCAATACTTAAACCAAATGGCTGGTTAAGTGCCGTGTTGAGCTTTGTCGGGCTGGTTTTACCCGCAGGTATCTTCATCAAAGCGTTGATGCCATTATCTACTACATAAATATTGCCTGCATTATCAAGGGCCACGGCAGTTGGGTAGTAGAAAGAATTAGAAACGAGTACCGGGCTGCCACCGGCCGCCGGGATGCGTTTAACTGCGCTGTTTTGGCTATCGGCCACGTAAACATTGCCCATTGCATCAACAGCAATACCTGTGGGGTGGTTAAAGCCGCTGCCAATAACGGCCAGGCTGCCACCGAGTATGTTTATTTTAGATACGGTGCCAAAACTATAGTCGCTTACATAAACAAAGCCTTTATCATCAACCGCTATGCCGAGCGGATTTTTGAAACTGCTGTTCAGTGTAACAGGGGTGCCGCCGCCTGCCGGTATCATTTTTATAGCACCTTTGCCTGCTTCGGCAACATACACAGCGCCATTAGCATCAACAGCAACGCCCGAGGGGCGATCCATGCCCGATGCTATGGCAACAGGGCTTTGCGTACCGGCCGGCATGGCATAAACGGTGCCTGTAATAACATCGGCCACGTAAACATTACCGGCCATATCAACAGCTGTAGCGTACGGCTTATCAAAACCGCTGCCTACGGTGCTCAGTTCGGCACGGTAAGCCGGTGCCGATACTCCACTTGCAGTTGGCATTAATGGCGTAATGGCAACGTTTTTAATATAGTTTTTTGGGCCGGCATAACTTATAACTGGTAACTCAAAGGCTTTGCGCACCAGTATTACCGCAGAGCTGCCCCCCTGGCCGGTTACCGATTTTTTATCGGCCCGTACGCGGTAATAGTACTTTTTCGACATATCCAAACCTGTAAGTGTTTTTGAAGTGCCGGTGGTGGAAAATGGCGAGCCTGTTATTACGGTTTCGAAAGTGGGCGATACCGAAACATCAAGCCGGTAGCCATTATCAACCAGGCCGGTTTGTGGTTTTTGCCAGTTTGCCGTAAAGCCCGATGCGGTAAGTTTTGTTGCCTCAAGCGCCACCGGCACAACCATAGCGTAGCTTTCTACCCAGTTGGATGCGGTGCCTTTTAGTTGAAAGTACTGAAGGCTGCCATCATACCCGTGGCCGGTTAAGTCCTTAAGGGTGTTTACCCCGGTATTGGTGCTTGCTGCTTTCCCTGCATCGAAATCAAAATACGCTAATAAACCTGCCGAAGCCGGATTGGTTGGTGTAAGCATGCCTGCCTGTATCTCGGCCTGCGACCTAACGGAGTTCCAGATCTTTACCTCGTCTACCTTGCCTATAATGCTCTCAAAGGTTGCGCTTCTGCCAATCTTCAGGGGCTGGTCTATCATGTGGAAGCTGCCGGTTACATTATCTCTTTTTGCTACTAATGCGCCGTTTACGTATAGGGCCATAGTTGTACCGTTCCAGGTGGCGGCCAGGTGTACCCAGGTATTAAGGGGAAGCATAGTTGGAGAACCCACGGGTTGGAAGCCGCTGCCGGCGTCAAGCCAAAAAGCAGGGTACCCGTTCTCTATCCTGAGCATGTACTGCATTTGTATCCCGCTAAAATCTGCGCCGTAATTGCCTAAGGGGCTTCGCAGCCCTTCGTGGGTATTTATGTTTACCCATGCTTCCAGCGTAAGCTGGCTGGTGCCGGCCAAAGCCTGGTTTATAGCAGTGCCATGGTCGGTATAATTATAACCTGCAAAGCTTAAAGCATTGCCCGGAGCAACCAGCGGCGCCGGCGGTGCCGCAAGGATGTTTACAGTTATACGCCCGGAGTACGTCTCCGGATCAACCACTGGTGTGTTTTTATACACGCGGTAGTAATAACGGCCTCCCGCTTTAAGGCCTGTTAAGGTTTTGGAAGTACCGCTAACCGTAAAAGGCGAACCGGTGATGCCGCTGGCAAAGCTGCTATTAGTAGATACTGCCAGCAGATAGCCGTTTGCATCGTAAGGTAGGGCCCAGTTTGCGGTAAAGCCCGATGCGGTGATATCCGTTGCATCAAACGCTACCGGCACAACCATAGCGTAGCTTTTTACCCAGTTAGATTCGGTGCCGTTTAAATGAAAATACTGAAGGGTGCCATCATACCCGTGGCCTGTAAGGTCCGTAAGCGTCGTCACCCCGGGGTTATCGCCGCCTGTTATGCCTTCATTGAAATTAAAATACGCTAACAGGCCTGCCGAAGCGGGATTGGTTGGTATAAACATGCCTGCCTGTATCTCGGCCTGCGACCTAACGGTGTTCCATATCTTTACCTCGTCTATCTTCCCTACAAAGCTCTCAAAGGTTGCGCTTCTGCCAATCTTCAGGGGCTGGTCTATCATATGGAAGCTGCCTGTTACATCATCTCTTTTTGCTACTAATGCGCCGTTTACGTATAGCGCCATAGTTGTACCGTTCCAGGTGGCGGCCAAATGTATCCAGGTATTAAGGGGCAGCTTGGTTGGAGCACCCAGGGGCTGGAAACCACTGCCGGCATCCAACCAAAAAGCAGGGTAGCCATTCTCAAGCCTTAGCATGTACTGCATTTGTATCCCGCTAAAATCGGCACCGTAATTGCCAAGAGGGCTTCGCAGCCCATCGTAGTTGGTGATATATATCCATGTTTCCAGCGTAAGCTGGCTGGTGCCGGCCAAAGCCTGGTTTATGGCAGTGCCATGGTCGGTATAGTTGTAACCCGCAAAGCTTAAAGCGTTGCCCGGCGACACAGCTATTGCATTTAGGGTGTTTTTGCGGTGCCCTGCCAGGCTGCTGCCCCTTACCGGTTTTATGGCAAATGCATCAGCGGTTAAAAAGAGGGTAAAAAGGCAACAAAAAAGCGTAAGCTTTAGCTTAAAATTGCGGGTTAGATTAGTGCACATATGTTAATATAATTTATAAAAAGGTTCAGGACGGAATGCTAAGCACCTATTATAAGCCGGAGAATTTGGGTAAATATTAACCGGTGGTGCTATTTTGCTTAATCAAAAAGTACAAGCAGCCCTTTTGGCGAAAGTAACGTTGTGGTTTGGCAGGAATGTGTTAAACCTACACATTTAAATGCCTGGTTGCAAGTGATATAATATTATATGTACAAACATATTTTTATAAAAAATGCCTTCTTGAATGATGAACAAACAGCACCTACCTAAACCCGATAGCACGGAAAGCCCGCTTCTATCAGCGGCTTGGAGGAATAGCGGGGCAGAACCCAACCCAGGCACCACTGCAATTGCTTTTCAAAAAGCATCTCTTCTTTGCGCTTTCGCGCCTTTGCGTGAAACTTCCCCCGCCACGCAAATCAAATCGGTGAAATCAAATCAAATCGGTGTAATCCAAAAATAGAAGCGTACATTTATTTGATTAAACCTTATCCCTAATAATGGAAATTATTTACATCATCCTTTTCCTGGTCATTATTGTGCTGGTTATAGGCAGCCGGAACAGTACCCGCGGGCGGCTGGACGTAATGGAACAGCGCCTTGTTGAAATGAACAACCTGCTGCGGCAGAGCATCATTAGCCGCACTGCCGAACCGCCAAAACCAACGGTTGCAAAATCCTGGGAAGCACCCGAAATAAGGCCCGAGCCGCCGAAACCTGCGGCACCCGTGCTTCCGCCCATACCAAAACCTGTTGCGCCCGTGCCCGAGCCTGTAAAGGTAGAGTGGCATGCCGAAGTGATAAGCGATGCGGCAAGCCGCCCGGTAAAAGCGCCCGGTACACCGCCACCGCCGCGCCCGGCTTATAAAGAACCGGAACCCCGTCCATCCTTTTTTGAAAGCCACCCCGACCTGGAGAAATTCATCGGCGAGAACCTCATCAATAAAATTGGTATCGCCATTTTGGTGCTGGCCATTGGCTTTTTTGTGAAATACGCTATCGACAATAACTGGGTTGGCCCGGTTGGGCGTGTGGGTATCGGTGTACTTTGCGGCGGTATCCTTATTGGTATTGCCCACCGTATGCGCAACAGTTACAAAGCATTTAGTTCGGTACTGGTGGGTGGCGGCTTGGCCATTTTGTACTTTACCATTACGCTGGCCTACCACCAGTTCCATTTGTTTGGGCAAACGGCATCGTTTATTATCCTTATTGTTATTACCATTTTCGCGGTGGCGCTTTCGTTACTGTACGATAAGCAGGAACTGGCGGTAATTGCCTTTGTGGGTGGCCTCGGCAGCCCTTTTATGGTAAGCAGTGGCCATGCCAATTACAACGCATTGTTTATTTACCTGGTGATACTGAACGCCGGCTTGCTCATCATTGCCTATTACAAAGCCTGGCGCGTGCTGAATGCCGTGGTATTCGGGTTAACGGTTATCGTTTTTGGTGGGGTGGTAACCAGCCTCACCGGGCCAACCTACCATACAGGCTTCCTCTATGGCAGTATATTGTACCTGCTGTCCTTCGGTATTAATGTGGCCAATAATGTGAAGGAAAAAAAAGCCTTTGTGGCCAGCGATTTCAGCATCCTGCTCATCAACACCGGGCTGTATTTTGGGGTAGGGCTGTACCTGCTTACCCAGATGGGGCAGGAAGATATGCGCGGGTTGTTTACGGCTGCGCTTGGCGTGGTGAATTTGCTGTTGTCGTTCGTGCTGTTTAAAAACAAAAAGGTTGATACCAATATCCTGTACCTGCTTATTGGGATTACGCTCACGTTTATATCGCTTACGGCGCCTATCCAGCTCAACGGGCATTACGTCACCCTGTTTTGGGCGGCGGAAAGCGTGTTGCTGTACTGGCTGTTCCTTAAATCGAAGATACAGTTGATGAAACTCACTTCGCTGATGGTATGGGGGCTGATGCTCATCAGCCTGGTTATGGACTGGATAGATATATACTATGTATATCATTCGGCAACATCATATTATACATTGATACCGCACCCGGTGATATCGCCCATCATCGCCAATAAAGGTTTTATTACCACACTAATAGCGGCCATCAGCAGCTACCTGCTGTACCTGCAGGTAAAACGCGACGAGTCGCCCAGGCTGTACGGCGTGGATATACCCAATATGCTATACCGCAGCATGGCTTTTATCCTGCTGTTTGCCAGCGGCCTGCTGGAGATAAACCACCAGTTTACCACCCGCTACCCGGGTACCGATTTGAATGTCCTGTACCTCACGCTTTACGTGCCGGCCTTTGTTTATCTGTTTTACATGCTGGGCAAACGCCTAAGCGGTATTGCGCTAAACTGGCGCGCAGGGGCGGGGCTTGTTGTGCTGGCCATTGTGGTTTACCTCCTCAGCCTGCCATCGCTGTTTACGCTGGAATACAGTATGTTGGATACTAAAAAACCCGATGTCGGCCATTTTGCGGCGCATTGGGCAGCAGCGGCAATTGTGGCACTGCTGTTTTACCAGCTGATAAAAATTGCCCGTACCGAATTACAAGAGGAGTTACGCGCAGCTACCGCATGGGTTTTATCCGCAGCAATAGTGCTGTTCCTGAGTGCCGAGCTTTGCCTGGCCAGCACTATGCTGTTCTTTGGGCATGGCACCACTATCGACAAGATTGAGACCGTATACATTAAAGTAGGGCTGCCCATACTGTGGGGCTTAAGCTCTTTCGCGCTGATGATATTAGGCATGCGCAACAAGGCGCGTATCCTGCGTATTATCTCGCTTACGCTGTTTGCTGTTACACTGGGGAAACTGTTTATGTTCGATATAAAAGATATACCGCCGGCGGGTAAAATAGCGGCCTTCTTTTGTTTGGGGGTGATATTGCTGGTGGTATCGTTTATGTATCAAAAAGTTAAAAAAATACTGGTAGAAGATGAGGCCAAGAAGATTGAGGAATAAGCTTTTATTGATGTTGGCGCTGATGGGCGTAAGTAGCGTTGCATTCGCGCAGAAGGCAAAATACATGGCCCAATTACCCAAAGCGCACCGGGATGATATGTATATTATAAAGTTGCCACCCGCAATAACCGCCAAAGCAAATAGCGACTTGTCAGATATCCGGATTGCCGATACTGCAGGCCGTGCGATACCCTATATGTTCGGTGATAAAATACCAAATAATGCCAGTAAGCCAAACTTTGTAAACTTTAAACAATTAGCTGGCGGCGCAGGTGCAGATACGGTAACAACTTTTACTGTAGAAACGCCATCGGGATATACCGGTATTAGCCAATTTGCATTGGTGTTGCGTAATACAGCTGTTGGCCGCAAGGCAGATTTAAGCGGAAGCGACGACCTTAAAAATTGGTATGCCATTAAAGAGGGCATAGTTTTGCAAAAAACCGGCGATAATGATGGTGCAAAGGGCAGTTTCGAGCAATTGATAACCTTTCCATCCAGCAACTACCGTTATTTCAGACTGAAGGTGGATAATGGCCCGCACGACCCGGTAGCCATACTGGCAGCAGGTATTTACAGGGCACCGATGGAGGAAAAACCCGATTACTGGCAGTTGGAGAATATAAAATTCACCCAAAAAGATAGCGGTAAAACGAGCCGTATATTTATAAATTTTGATGATAACCACCGGGTAGACGACCTGGTGCTGTTGTTTACCGGCACGAGATACTATAAGCGGAGTATCCGGATTTACGAAATCAAAGGGCGGCAAAGGAACTTGCTGATGAGCGGTTACGTTGGGTCGTCAGATGATCCCAATATGTTTTTCTCTGCCAAAACCAAAAAGCTTGAAGCGGAAATTGATAACGAAGATAACCCGCCCCTGGTAGTATCGTCAGTAAAGGCTTGGCAGTTACACCAATCAGTGATTGCATATTTAAATACCAGTAAAGAATACCGTTTGTTATTTGGCGACAGTACTGCCACCACCCCCAATTACGACCTTCACTTTTTTGCTGACAGCGTAAGGGGCGATGGTTTTATAAGTGTGTTGGAACCGGAGGAGGTAAAAAACAATCCTAAATACTCATCAGGTACGCTCCAAACCGCCACCAAAAGCTTCCCAACCTGGGCGCTATGGGCAGTAATTGTGGCTGTGCTAACCGCGCTTGCTGCCATGACGTTTAAAATGACGAAGGAAGTAGGGAAGAGAGGGTAGCAGTTGGCAGTTTGCGGCGGGCAGTTTGCAGTGCCGAAATGGATCGGTGCAATCGCAAAAACTAAATCGGTGCAATCAACAGTAATCGGTGTAATTACAATAATACTAAATGGATAATATCATCATAAAACTTAAGGCTATTTATTTGCCGTTCATCTTAATTGGCGTAGCTTTTATAGCAGGGTATTCGTTTTTAAACTGGCTGCTCATCATCCGGTTCAACATGTTATCCCTCAACGAAGAAGTTGTGAATATTTGGCTGCCGTTAGCATCGGGATGGATCCCGGTATTAATTGTTTTGCGGCCACGCCTTAAAATACTTGCTTTAAAAACAAAAAAATCCGACCTGCCAGGGCTTTATTATTTTGTATCGGCCATAGCTATCATCTTACCAACTATTATCTCCCAAATGTTTTTGGTAACAGCTACCGGTAAGCTAACCGTTTTGAAAATACCAGGTGCAATTAACACCGAAAAACTAACTAAATACTACAAACTACAGCATCATTTTGTTGATACCAACAGAATGGCCGTTTACAACAGGTTTGAAACAACCGGCAAAAACAACGAGCACCTGGATATGTACATCGACGTTGCCTGCGCTATAATGGATACGATCCCTGCCGATCCGTACCCGTTTATGAAAAAGGTAATGCTGCTTAAAGGCAAAAAAGCACTGATCATAGTTAATGGAACCCCACTGGGCGATAACCAGAATCTACGTTCGGTAAACCCGGCTGATGTAAGCGATGTAAAAGTTTTTATGCCGGATAGTGCCGTAGCCATATACGGGCAACGGGCAAAGGAAGGAGCACTTATTATTACCACAAAGCCCGATGGGGCAGGCCTGGCAAATTTTGTTGTGCCGCCCTTGCCTAAAACCTGGCTGGGCGTAGAGTTTCATAAGCAAATTGGCAGCAGTTTAAGCAATGAGAGAAAGGAAGAAGAGTTTAGGCAGTTTGCGTTGGAATCCGGGCGGGAATTTTCGGTAAAGAGGCTTGAT
>CBFGNE010000077.1:0-9548 GCA_965649995.1 uncultured Mucilaginibacter sp. | reverse complement strand
TTTTTAAACACAATTTCGGCTTTCTCGGTAGATACTATTTTGTTTTATAATTCTTTAAGATAAGGGTATTCCTCCGGTGCGTAAACCGATTTATTAAATTGTATTACATTAGAGAACGTAAAGTAATTTCCTTCGCCTGCAAAATTGGTAATAAACTTGCCGCCTTGATTGGGCAGGCTAATGGCAATACCCTGCGGAGCGCTTTCTACCACATAATCTGCCGGTAAATGCATATTTAACATAAAGCGGTCGTCTGATGGCATGCCCCAGTCTACAGGGTAATTCCTGTCTTCCAGCTTAAAGGGGTTTGTAGTTATCCTATCAAAAAAGAAAGGATTAAAAGACAGCTTGTTATGATTCAGGTTATCGTAGGCATCAACTTCCACCTCGTATTTTTCAACGAGCGGCAAATCCAGGCTATCCAGGTTCGTAATATCAGAAGTAAGTAGCTTCGTTTTAATCAGCCTTTCGTCCAAATTCTCTACATACTCATCGGTGCTGTTAAATTTTTTGATGGCCTTGCGTTGCAGGTAACCGTCATAACCGTAATAGTAGCTGTTAATAACGCCTTTTAATTTGCCATTGGCTTGTAAGGTAAGTTCGTATGTGCTGGTTTGCGCCTTGCGTTGGTTTACAGGCATATCCAGCCAGTAACTGGGTTTATCCAGGCTCATTACCCGGCCCTGATCGTTAAGGCAGCGTAGCGGCAACATATCAAACGGCAACAGGGGGTCGGTAGCATCCAGCAAATAGCTTTTATCGCCTATGTTTACTTTGGCTATTACATAGTCAAAATCATCTTCTACAGGGTATAGCTTATTTATCGAGCCGTTATCGCGGGTGCTTAAAAGCACGGCTTCGGCGTTTAGGCCTGCCGAGCCGAGTGCGGTAACCAGAATAAGGTTAATGTCGGCCACCGTGCCAAGGTGGGCATCAAGTGCTTTACGTATATTATCGCTGCCGGTAGCACGGATATTATTCCACTTCATGTTTTTTTGCACATAGGCAAATATGGCTTTGGCTTTCGCCAGCTCGTCGGTTTTTCCAACAATCACCGGAGCTATGTAGGGCTTCAGTTGGTCTTTCTTTTTTATTTGGGAACCGAAATAATCCGAACGCTTTTTGTTGCGGTCGATATCTGCCCATTCCTTGGCCACTTTTATTTTTTGGCCGGTGCTGGGGTTGGTATAATCGGACAGTTCGAAATAGATGGCCGACATGAAATTCTTTGGCGAAGTCATGTAATCTTCCTCAACAAAAGCCGGTACATCTGCCATCTGGAAAACCATATAGGAGCAATCGGCCTTAGCGCCATACCATGTAAAGCACTCCCTTTCTATATCAGCAGTGTTTTTGGTGAGCTTATATGGGCCACGCAGAGAAATATTAAAATTCCAGAAACCAGGGATATGCACATCGTACCGGGTGTTTACTTTGGGGATATCGTCCTGTAGGTGCCAGGAAGGGAAATACCACCAGGCAGGCGAGTTTAGGGTATACTTATACTCGATGATACAACCCGGCTTGAGGTTGGGCAAGGTGAATTTTACGTTTTTATTGTACTTGTTTTGATTTGTGGTGAATGCCGATTTAGGATTGAGGTCGGTACGCTGGGCGTTACCGTTATCATCAATATAAGTGGTGTAGCCTACAATATCAGCAACATCATCCTCGCTCGATTCGAAGATATGCATCGGTACCTCTACAGTTGCCTTATTAAAGCCCTTGGTATTAAATATTTTAATTTTTACGTGGTATTCCAGCATTACCTTAATACCACCTTCGGAGCGGTCGGTGATGCGGGCGTTGCCATATTCGTTTAATACAAGGGCACTGGCAGAGGTGTCCTTACTGTATTTTTTCATAGCCAAATCTTCAGCTGTGTTATCGCCGTAGGTGAAATCCTGGCTATGGGCAAGGGTGCTTAAAAAGAACAAAAAAAGCAGTACGGGTAAAAATTTGACCATATGGTTTAAGTTAATTTTGGTGGCTTGAAAATAATAAAATACCATGATACTTTAGCGAAAAAATAAAAGCTAAAAATTTTAAGGTTTTTGCCACCTTTGCAATCCGACCCTGAATAACCATGAAACTAAATTTAAAGCGGCCTCTTGCCTTTTTCGACCTTGAAACTACCGGTGTTAATATTGGTGCCGACCGTATTGTTGAAATATCAGTTATCAAACTAAACCCCGATGGTACAGAGAATGTGCAAACCTGGCGTATACATCCGGGCATACCAATCCCGCTGGAATCATCTATAGTACATGGAATTTATGATGAACATGTAAAAGATGAAAAGCGCTTTCATGAGTTGGGGGAGGAGATAGCTGCATTTATTGGTGATAGCGACCTTGCCGGGTATAACAGCAATAAGTTTGATATACCGATGCTGATGGAAGAATTTTTACGCGCCGGCGTATTGTTCGATCTGGAGAACCGCTACTTTGTAGATGTGCAGAACATTTTTCACCAGATGGAGCAGCGTACCCTTAAAGCGGCCTATAAGTTTTATTGCGATAAAGACATTATTAACGCCCACAGTGCTGAGGCCGACACCCGTGCAACTATGGAGGTATTGCTGGCACAGGTAGAACGCTACGTGGATACCGAGTACGAAGATAAAAAAGGCAACCGGAGCAAGCCGGTAGTAGGTGATGTGGAAGCATTGCACAAATTTACCAACTTAAGCCGCCCGGTAGATTTTGCCGGCCGGATGGTTTATAATGAGGAAGGTGAGGAGCTGATAAACTTTGGCAAGCATAAGGGCAAAAGGGTAGAAGACGTGCTGAATGTGGAGCCAAGCTATTACTCATGGATGATGCAGGGCGATTTCCCCCTGTACACTAAGCGCAAACTGGAAGAGATATACAAGCGCTGGAATGCAAAAAAATCTGCAGAAAGGAATGCCGCCAAACCTCCGCAGCAAACCGCTGCTCATAAACACGAAGCCCCCCGGCCCGCATTTACCAACAACGCCCCAAAAGCAAGCCCGCAGCTAAACAAGCCTTACAATAACCAGCCTTTTAAAAAGAAAGACGAGCCGGCCAAACCAATTGATGATGATATGCTAAAACAACTGGCGAGTAAGTTTGGGAAGGGGTTGTAGGTGAACCCCTCGGGGCCATTAAAGAGGGTTTTTTTGAAGCGCATAAAACCCAGTATATATTTAGGCGGGATTATTTTGCTCCTCTTTTGTGGGGTCGGGCGCTAAAAAAGAAATATTTCGCCTCAAACCCTCAAATTTGGTGCGCTTTACAGCTGAATTTTTAAATACTTTTTGAAAAACATCCCGGGTTATGTCTTCCCAATCCTGCTTTTTAAGGCCGTATAGATCCGGGTGTGGAGTAAAAGATGGTTCGTTGTGTATAACAGAGAAGCGGTTCCAGGGGCAAACGTCCTGGCAAATATCGCAGCCAAACATCCAGTTATCCATTTTGCCTTTAAACTCGGCAGGTATCTCGTTCTTTAGTTCGATGGTGAGGTAAGAGATACAACGGCTGCCATCCACCACGTAGGGGCCAACAATGGCATCAGTAGGGCAGGCATCTATACATTTGGTGCATGTGCCGCAATGGTCGGCAGTGGGCTCTATGTCGTATTCCAGTTCGATATCTACTATCAGTTCTGCCAAAAAGAAGAAGGAACCAACCTGTTTGCTAAGCAGGTTGGAATTTTTGCCTATCCAGCCAAGCCCGGCTTTTTTTGCCCATGCCTTATCCAGCACTGGGGCCGAATCTACAAAGGCGCGGCCGCCAACCTCGCCAATTTTTTCGTTGATGATTAGTAATAATTGCTTTAGCTTATCTTTAATAACCGAATGGTAATCAGCGCCGTAAGCATATTTAGATATTTTTGGGGCTGTTGGGTCAAGTTGCACCTCATCATTATAATAATTAAGCCCGAGTGATATTACCGATTTGGCGCCATCTACCAGTAGGCGCGGATCCAGCCGTTTATCAAAGTGGTTTTCCATGTACCGCATTTCGCCATGCATGCCTTTGTTTAGCCATGCTTCCAGGCGGGGTGCTTCCTCTTCCAGGAATTCCGCTTTGGCTATACCGCAAAACAAAAAGCCCAGGTTTTTGGCCTCGGTTTTGATGAGTTGCGAATATGCTGCGCGATTTTGCATTGGCGCAAAGATAGGGAGAAAGTCGGAAGTCCGAAGTTAGTGAAGTCCAGAAGTAATCATTGACATTTAGTTATCCTAACTCGTATTTTTCAATCCCTTCTGATCTTTCCGACTTTGCGACCTTCAAATCTTGGTACGGTTTTTTCTATCAAAACAATAGGCAGGCTTTATCTGCCAAATAAACTAACATCAACCTTAAATTATACAGATATGGAAGCTACAATTGATAAATTCGACCGCGCTAATAACCAGGGTAAGAACCATGACATAAAAGGCAACGTAGCCAATGTAAACAATGATACGCTAAAGCAGAACGTGAACGATAAAGATAAAGCGAAAGAAATACCAACCGTTACACCAGACAATGATAACGAGGAACTTGAAAACCCGCAACCGCAAAATGCCTCCAATAAAGGGCAGGGCCCGGCGGGCGAGAACCTTTAAAACAACAAAGCCTCTTTGTGCGCAAAGAGGCTTTAGTGTTTAATTGCCGTTATGGTAGGCCATTGTATTGGCGTAAGTGGCCTCGCTGCTTATTTCATTTTTGTCGTTTATCCGAAAGATACTGCATTTGCGCAGGTCGTACCTAACACCGCCATTGGCTTTATCTCTAAGCCCTATCACATCGTATTCCACAACCACTGTCGAATCGGTATTAATTACCTTGTCGACTAAATATTTCGCATCCGGTGATACAAAAAACTCGAGATGGAAGATCTGGTCGGCACCTGTAGGGCCGGTTGCCATGCCTTTCCAATCGCTGCTGGTGATATTTGCTTTTGGCGCATACTGGCCCACAATGGCTTTCAGGTCATGGTCATTAAGGTATCTGAAGTGTTCCTGTATCAAAGTTTCGGATTGTGCTTTTTTGTCGACCACAGGTTTATCCGGCTGTTGGTTGCAGGCAGCGAAAGTAAATGCCGAAAGCACGAAAAATAATACGGAACGGTAAGGGATATGCATGGCTAAAGATAAGATTATTATACAAAAACAAAACCCTCCCTTGTTGCCAAAAGAGGGTTTGTTTATAATGTTGAGGTGGGCTTAAAAACTATTCCTCACGCTATTGCTAAAAGTTTTTGTACTCCAGTAACCGCTATCCAATATACGGCGCACGGTAAGCAGTGGATAATCCGGGTCGCGTTTATCAGCCAGTTGAAAAGCCATTTTAAATCCGCGTTGCTGTATCTCTGGCAACACCGGTTTTTTCCAGATACCGAAGGGGTAAGCAAAGTAAATTATCTTTTTACCGGTAATTTCTTCCAGTTTTTTGGTTGGTTTATCTATCTGCGTAACCCAGTCATCAACCGGGCGGTTGGTTATTTTGCCGTTTTTGCCTTTTATAACTAAAACACCATTGTGGGTGTATTTATCTACACGGTGGTGGTCCCAGGTGTGGCTGGCAATTTGGTTGCCATCGTCTGACAGTTTTTTTACCATATCGGCCGTCATATAATTCGGGCGACCTATGGATACTGTCATCACAAAATAAACGGCTTTAAAACCGTATTTCTTCAATTCGGGAGCGGCTATTGTAAATTGATCCAAATCGGTATCATCAAACGTAAGCATGATGGGCTTCTTTGGCAGCGTTGCACCGGTTGTGAGGTAGTTATACAACTGATCGGGCAGGATGGTGTGGTAACCGCTATCAGCCAGCATTTTAATGTGTTCTTTAAATGCGGCAATTTGTACAATGTAATCTTTAGCGTTTTTGCTGTCGGTGGCTTTCCAGTTGCGTATTTGGTGGTAGCAAACAATGGGCACTTGTTTACGCGCCATAACCGCAGCATTATCTACAGGGCCTGTTGCCAGTTTGGCCACCGCATCCGGTGCGCTGGTTTGTTGCGTGGCAATAGTGTCCGCTGCATTTTTATCAGTTGTTGCGGGTTTAGATTGGCAGGATATCATGCCTAAAACGAATAATGGTAACAGGGCAGAAAATTGCTTTAACATAGAGATGGATGGTTGTTAATAATATCGTGCGCTAAAATAATACAATTCTCAAGGATATATTATTAACTGTTAATAAATAAAACACCGATTAAAGTACTATCCGTTTTCCCTCGGCAATGGAGCGCTTGGCGGCATCTAATATCTGCATTACTATCATATTATATTTTAATGATGAACGGTCATTGATGCCCAAGAGCCTATTTTTCAGTACCAGCTGTAGCTAAGTAACGGGGTTATCAAGGGGCGGCTCAAGCGTATTGGTAATGTTGGCATTGCTTTGGATATCGTTTATGCGGGTTAGTGTGTTGCTCCTGTCTAAGGCGTGCATATAACCCTTATCCCCAAAAACTTCCAGGTCTTTAATAGAGAACGGCCAATTCCAGGATGCTTCGATGAGGCCGGTAGCAGTTGGGTACTCTATCAGGATGTTTACGTCATCTTCTACCTTGGGGTAAATAGCTGGTTTAAAGTGCCGCGCTACTGCGGTTACCGCAACGGGTTTTTGGCCCTCCATTAACCAGGTCATCAAATCGGCACCGTAGCAGCCAAAGTCAATAAGCGCACCACCTCCGTTTAGTTCCGGGTCGGTAAGCCAGCTCAGGAATTCTTTACTACAGCCAATTTCTTTTGGCCCCTGGTGCCCATCGTGTACTACCATTTTGCGGATTCGGCCGATGCTGTCCTTAGATGCCATATTATACACATGCTGGTAGGACGGATACCAGGTAGTTTCGTAGTTAGTGAGCAGCTTGATGTAGTATTTTAAAGCCAAAAACTCCATCCGCTTCGCTTGCGCAAGGGTTGCCGCCAATGGTTTCTCTACCATTACACTGATGCCCAACGGTGCGCATATTTCTACTACATCAATGTGTTTGGCAACAGGGTTGTAACCCAATACCGCATCTGGCTTGGTGGTTACCGCCATTTTTTTAAGGTCGTCGAAAAAGATAGAATCGGGCAGGTGGTATTTTTCCTGGTATTTGGCGCGGAGTTGTTTATCCGCCTCAGCAATACCTACAATAATGACTTTACCATTCTGATAATCGCTTAGGATACCATTAACATGATCGTGCGACATGCCCGCGATGCCCAGCTTTAAGGTACTTAACAACACAGGCACCTGTGTAAGTGCGGGTAATGGAACAGGTTTTACTTTTAGCGTATCCTGGGCAAACGCAACTGAATTAATAGCGCCCAACAGGGCCAGGCAGAAAAAAAATCTTGTTAATTTCGTCATAATATGTAGCAGTACTATTTTTCAGTTGATAACGAATATGGGACATCTTCGGCTTTAACGCCCCTTGTTTTATTGGGCGTTGCCGACATGCCAAAGTTTAATACGCCGCCTTGCTGTAAAGCTGCATGGCTTAGCCAGTTATAATCGTACGGTTTGCCGTTTACAGATAAAGTGCTTACGTAACGGTTAGCATCGCTATTGTTTGGCGCGTTTATTACAACCTTCTTGCCATTCTCTAAAGTAAGGGTTAGTTTTTTAAATAGCGGTGTACCCAAAATATATTGGCCGCTTGCCGGGCATACCGGGTAAAAACCCATTGCCGAAAAAACATACCAGGCAGATGTTTGGCCGTTATCCTCGTCGCCGCAATAACCATCCGGCGTAGCTTTGTATAGTTTATTCATTACATCGCGTACATGGGTTTGGGTTTTCCAGGGCTCGCCTGCGTAATTGTACAGGTAGGGCATGTGTTGTATGGGCTGGTTGCCGTGTGCATACTGGCCCATGCCGGCTATCTGCATTTCACGGATCTCGTGTATCACCTCGCCATAGTAACTATCGTCAAACACCGGCGGCAGCGACCATACCGAATCCAACTTGGCGACAAATTTTTGTTTGCCGCCCATCAGCCCTATAAGGCCATTAATATCATGGAAAACGCTCCAGGTGTAGTGCCAGCTGTTGCCTTCGGTAAAGGCATCTCCCCATTTAAAGGGATTAAAAGGGCTTTGGAACTTACCATCCTTGTTTTTACCGCGCATCAAACCCGTTTGCGGGTCGAACAGGTTTTTATAGTTCATGCTGCGGTTTTTGTACAGGTCGGTCTCCGATTTAGGGCGGCCGAGGGCTTTGCCCAATTTGTATATGGTGAAATCGTCGTAAGCGTACTCCAAGGTACGGGCGGCGTTTTCGTTTATTTTTACGTCGTAAGGCACATAACCAAGGCTGTTATAGTATTCCACGCCGTCGCGGCCCGTGGCGTTGGGGCCATCGTTATTGGCGCCGTGCTTTAAAGCTTCATAAAGGGTGTTGATATCATACCCGCGGCCACCTTTCAAATAAGCATCAGATACTACCGAGGCTGAGTTATTACCTACCATAACGTTGGCATAACCGGGGCTGCTCCACTCTGGCAACCAGCCGCCTTCTTTGTAATCGTTCACCAAACCGGCCTGCATTTCTTTGTTGATAGCCGGGTAAACTAAATTCAGGAAGGGGTATAAGGCCCGGAAAGTATCCCAAAAACCGGTACCTGCAAATTTATAGCCCGGTTTAACGGTACCATCCTGTGCGCTCCAGTGCATAATTTGGCCTTTGGCATCCACCTCGTACATTTTGTTCGGGAAGAAAAGCATGCGGTATAAGCAAGAATAGAACGTACGGGTTTGATCAACCGTGCCGCCTTCCGCATTTAAACGGCTAAGTGTTTTGTTCCAGGTCGTTTTTGCCTTAGCGCAGGTTACATCAAAGCTGTTTTTGCCTATTTCGCGCTGCAGGCTTATTTCGGCTTGCTCTATGCTGATAAATGAAGAAGCAACGCGCAAGTTCACCTTTTCGCCCTGTTTAGTTTTAAAGCCTATGATCGCGCTAACATGCTTGTCTGTTAATTCGGTGCCTCCGGTTAAAGTGCTGTCGCTGTATAATTGTGCCAGCGCTATTGGCTTATCTACATAAATAACAAAGTAGTTTTTAAAGTTTTTTAACGGGCCGCGCGCGTATTTGGTAGAGTAACCTACAATTTTCCCTGCGCCACGGTCTACTTTTATGTACGAGCCTTTGTCAAAAGCATCTATCACAATATGTGAACTATCTGATTGTGGGAAGGTAAACCTGAACTGTGCAGCACGTTCCGTCGGGGTAATCTCCGTAGTAACGTCATGGTCTGCCAGGTAAACGCTGTAGTAGTATGGCTTGGCAATTTCCGTTTTGTGCGAAAACCAGCTTTGGCGGCCATTTTGCGTAACATTTAGTTTGCCGGTTGCTGGCATTATAGCAAACTGCCCGTAATCATTCATCCAGGGGGATGGCTGGTGGGTTTGTTTAAAGCCATTTATTTTGTAAGCATCGTAAGTATATTGCCACCCGTCGCCCATTTTACCGGTTTGGGGCGTCCAAAAGTTCATGCCCCAGGGCAGGGCTATGGCAGGGTAGGTGTTACCGTTGCTTAGTTCATATTTAGATTGGGTGCCCATCAATGGGTTTATCCATTCAACCGGGTCGGTT
>CBFGNE010000076.1:0-9763 GCA_965649995.1 uncultured Mucilaginibacter sp. | reverse complement strand
GTCATTGCCATTATGCTTGGCTGCAAGTGCCGCCCATATCGTCGCGGCTTCCGGTTCATTCCGATGTCGTAGCGCAATCGCACAATCGCGCCTTACCTGTGCGTCCGGATCATTTACTAAAGCTGCTGCAAGCTTAATCACATCGGTATTTACTTCTCTTGCCGCCCTCAGCCCGGTTATCCTTAAATCAGGGTTAGGGTTGTTGATGGCTTCGGAAAAATATTTTGTGGCTTTTGTTGATTTTGAAAGCACCCATAGGGCCCGGGCACGCATACGGGGATTGGGCGATGTCGACCATAACTTTTCCAGCTCCGCTATTGCTGATTCTCCCATGCCTGTTAATGCTATGAAAGCATGCCTGCGAACGCCGAGATTTGGATTCTGCAGGGCAATGATTGCACCCTTTGGGGTGGTATAATCCTGTTCAGGTATTTTATAGGTTGCTTTCGTACCCTCCGGAACAACCCGATATATGCGGCCACGCTGAAGATCGCCCACCCGGTGCCCGCCAACGCCGGGATCATACCAGTCGGCTATAATTAAAGAGCCATCCGGTGCTGTACAAACATCTGCCGGGCGAAACCATTGGTCCCGCTCGCCATCAAGCATGTTGAGGATACTGGCGGTATACCCTGCGCCGGCTTTTTGAACAGGATAGCCCCGGACAACATTATGCCCCGGTTCGGCATGGATCATCCCATTCTGAAACTGCTGCGGTAACAACGTGCCTTCATAAATAACCATCCCGGTAGGCGAGCCGGAACCTGTTTGCAACAAATTGGGGATAACACCCGGATCATTTTGATGCCAGTGGCGAAGCGGGATCGAATCTTCCATGTTAATGCGTTTAGCACTCCAGCCCGCGCCGGTTACCTCATCCGTGTAGCCATAATTCCCGTATTCCATCACGTAATTTATCCGTACTCCTTTATTCCCGTCGTCATCATTATCACTTTGCCATATATTGCCATAACTATCTACGGCCGATTCGTATTCGTTTCTGAAATTATGGCCCAGGCATTCCACATGAGTACCGTCCGGGTCGCAACGGAAGAGCATTCCTTCCTTGTATTTTTTAGGCCCTATCTCATCACCATCCTGATCCAGTACGACAGCATTATTTTTATCTCTGAGGGTTTTACCGGCATTACCAAAGTTGAAATATAGTTTACCATCCGGGCCAAATGCAAAACTGTGTATGCCATGGTCATGTTGCTCGCCGCTTATCCCCTGGAATAATATTTCTTTCCGGTCGGCTTTGCCATTATTATTGTCATCATAAAAAGCCCAAACATATGGGCTTTGCGATACCAATACCCGGTTACCCAATACGCACACGCCTAAAGGCGCATTAACTTCGGGGCCTTGGTAAAACACTGTACTAGTTTCTAAACTTCCGTCTCCATCCTTATCTTCTAAAATTACGATCCGGTCGCCTGCCTCCCGGGGTTTGTTGTGATTGATCTCAAACCGGTAATTATAGGCCTCCGTTACCCAAACCCTTCCTTTTTCATCCACGTCGATATTAGTGGGGTTGATCAACATGGGTTCGGTTGCCATCGTTTCAACGCGCAAGCCAGGTGCCACATCGAGCCCCTTCAAGCCATTTTTAGCCAAATGTTTTTGTGCTTCGGTGAGCGGCGTATCAATGATAGACAAATTATACGATGAGTGTTTTTCAGGAATATTGGTAAAGGCTCCCAATACTACTAACAAAGGAATCGCCGCTACTGATCCACTTTTTAGGAAAAAACCTTTTCTTTTATTATTGTCGCCTTGAACAAAGTTTCTGCGTTTCATAGAACTTATTTTTATTACAATTGGTTAGGTTTTATTTTAATTGGTTGGGTTTATTTTGAATATCAAGCTAATTATGCTGGTTTTAGATAACTATCACGTATAGTTAAATTCTGACTGTACTACCAGCTTTAATTAACCGCTTATTTGCCGATCCAGTTTTTTTTTACTGCAAATATATCGGCAGTTTAAAATGTAAGCTTGACATCAGCAAACTTTTTATTGTCAGAAACGGAGATTTCATATTTCAATTAATAGTTTAATATTGATCATCAAATGATTAGCGGCTACAAGGTTTTTGATAAAGTTTAAGACTTATATAACCTTAAAACAGATATCCGGAATGTATTGCAAGTTGGATTTAGAATAAAATATATCTTTTTTTGTCAAATCAACCAATACTTAATCTGTTATTTTTAAGATTGAGTTTCTTCTTAATGTAAACGCCAAGTATTAAAGGAATACTTAACCATATATTACTTTAATAAGTTATGATCAGAAAAACGTCACGTATCAATTTTGAATGTTGATTATGTAAAGTTAGATAGAAAATGGAATTATAGAAATATAATCAGTCCGTACCATAGAATATATTATATAGATGAGGGAGAAGGGAAATTATCTGACACAGAAAAAGTTTAAAACTGGAGCCCGGATATGTTCAACTGCCCGTTCTCAGCGGACGTCCATGAGTTCAAAATAATCTAAGAGTACTTCAGGCAAAATTAGCCGGACAAGGGTGTCATAAGCGTTTGACAAGCGTTTGGATGTTTAGTATCCGCCCACAAAACAAATATTTTTTTTATTACCCCACAAGAATTCTGCTTGATCATAAAAGCTGACATGCAGATAATTGCATTTTATTTTACCGGGAACACATATGTTTTTTTTGCGACACCTGCATTTACGGAAGAACGATGCATAAAAAAAGCCTTCCAGTTTTCCTGAAAGGCTTTGGGTAAATGATGGGGCTCGAACCCACGACCCTCGGTACCACAAACCGATGCTCTAACCAACTGAGCTACATCTACCGTATTGGAGGCTGCAAAAATAGAAATTCGGCGTGAATTTGCAAAGCTTTTTTAAAATTACAATCGCCTTACCTTAATTATTTAGAACAATTCTACTTAATGGGTAAATTTGTACATCATGGCAGAGCAACTGGTTGAACTGAACGTTACGGGAATGCATTGCAATAATTGCGCAATGAGCATCCATAAGTTATTGGAAAAGAAAGGGCTGCAGAACGTATTGGTAAGCTTTGCATCCGAAGAAGTAAAATTTTCCACAACCGACCAGTCCCTCCTGCCTGGAATTATCAACGACATAGAAAATTTAGGTTTCCACGTGGTTGACGATATGGCTACCCTCCAAACGCCATTTTATGATAAGGTGGAGAACAAATTCATCTTCTGTGCGTTGTTTACTGCTCCGCTTTTGTTGCATATGCTGTTCCCCTGGCATTTTTTGCATAACCCAATAGTACAATTACTGCTTTGCCTGCCCGTTTTTTTAGTTGGCTGCCTGCATTTTGGAAAGAGTGCCTATAGTTCTGTTAAAGGCGGGGTACCTAATATGGATGTGCTGATATTTATTGGCTCCACATCTGCATTTGTTTATAGTTTGGTGGGCACCATTCAAAATCTTGGCGAACAATACCTTTTTTACGAAACCTGTGCCACAATTATCACCCTGGTACTACTAGGCAATGTGTTAGAGAAACGCAGTGTTAACCAAACCACTTCCGCTGTAAAAGATTTGATGAAATTTCAACAGGTAAACGCCAGCCGGGTTATTAAAGATGGCATTGAAGTAATAAACGCCAAAGATGTTGTATCAGGAGATGTTTTGTTGGTAAACGAAGGCAGCCAGGTGCCGGTGGATGGCGAAGTACTATCGGGCGAAGCAAGCGTTAATGAGGCTATGATTACCGGTGAAAGCATCCCCGTACAGAAAAAGAAATACGATACTGTTATCGGTGGCACAATTGTTCAGGAAGGCAATATTAAAATAATGGCTACCAAAGTAGGCAGCAACAGCACACTGTCGCAAATTATCGATTTGATGAAAAAAGCACAGGCAGCCAAGCCGCCCGTGCAGAAATTGGGAGATAAGGTTGCCTCGGTTTTTGTGCCGGTGGTGATACTGATAGCCTTATTTACTTTCGTGATAACTTATTTTGCAACGGATGCCGGCATGCAGCGCAGTATGATGAACGCCATTGCCGTGCTGGTAATTTCCTGCCCCTGTGCAATGGGCCTGGCCACCCCCACCGCCGTAATGGTAGGTTTGGGGCGGGCAGCCAAAAACGGCATATTGATAAAAGGTGGCGACACTATTGAAGCTGTAGCTAATACCAAGTACGTGATATTTGATAAGACCGGGACGCTCACTACCGGTAAGTTCAGCATAAAAGATATCAAGGTGGATAGCGGTCAGGATATCGAAGTGATACGTGGAGCAATAATCGCTATTGAGGAACGATCTAATCACCCAATTGCCAAATCATTAGTGAACGGGCTAAATGGCTTGCCGAAACAAAAGATAATATTAAAGGCAGTTGCGGAAGAAAAGGGCCTTGGAATGCGCGCTGAAGATGTTGACGGCAATAACTATTTTTTGGGTACGGCAAAACTAAATACCAACGATAGTTTCAACCTCTCGCTTTACAAAAACCAAGCTTTGGTGGCACAAATTTCCATTGAAGATACCATTAAACCTGATGCCGCCGCTTTAATTACCCAACTTAAAAAAGTTGGCGTTGTGCCGGTATTATTAAGCGGCGATAAAGCAAGCCGTTGCGCATCCGTAGCCAAAACGTTAGGAATTACAGAAGTACACGCGGAAAAATTACCAGATGAAAAGTTAAGCGTTGTAGATATCTACCGCAAAAAAGGCAAAACCATTATGATAGGCGACGGAATAAACGATGCCCCTGCCCTCACTCAGGCAGATGTTGGTGTATCCATGAACGATGCCAGCCACATAGCCATACAGTCTGCCAAGGTTATTTTGCTGAATACCGATCTGCAATCCGTAGTAAAATTCCTGCAGATAAGCCGGCATACGTTGCTTACAATTAAGCAAAACTTGTTTTGGGCCTTTGCTTATAATATAATTGCTATCCCAGTTGCTGCATTAGGTTTCCTTAACCCGATGGTAGGCGCTTTGGCTATGGCTTTTTCTGATGTTATTGTTATCGGCAACTCGTTGAGATTGAAGGTGAAGAAGATTAGTTGATAGATCATGGCTCATAGTTGATGGCAGCTGCGTAAAGTTTTTATATTTTTGAGGCCTGACAGGTGCGCGGTATCGTCATTTTAACAATGATCTATCAACCATCAACCATGAACTATGATAGAAATTTATACAGACGGTGCATCAAGCGGGAATCCGGGCCCGGGTGGTTATGGGGTGATATTACGGTCGGGTGCTCATTATAAAGAACTATCTGCCGGTTTTCGTAAAACCACTAACAACCGCATGGAACTGCTGGCCGTTATCACGGGGCTGGAGGCTATCAAAGCACCAAACCAACAGGTTACTATTTATTCCGACAGCAAATATGTAATCGATTCCATTGAGAAACGCTGGCTACAAGGATGGGTGGCTAAAGGCTTCGCCGGCAAAAAAAACAAGGACCTGTGGCTGAGATACCTTAATATTAGCAAGATACACCAAATAAAATTTGTTTGGGTACGAGGCCATAACGGACATCCCGAAAATGAACGTTGCGATGCGTTGGCGGTAGCTGCCGGTAAACAACGGGAGTTATTGATCGATTCGGTTTTTGAAGCTGAGGCAGCTAAATTGGGCAGTTTATAGCTGGTAGTCTAGAGTTCGTGCAGCTAAATTTAACTATGGGCTATCAATCACACACTATTTCGCACCCAACTCAATTACGTCCAAACCATGTATTTTATCGGCAGTTATGCTAAACCTCATTAGCGTACGCACCTTTTGCCAGCCTTGCTTACCCGCTGCCCCTGGGTTAAGGTGCAGGCAATTGATCTTTTTATCAAAAACAACCTTAAGGATATGCGAGTGGCCGCTAATGAACAATTGCGGTGGGTTTAGGTAAATTTCTTTCCGAACAATGGGGCTATATTTATCAGGATAACCACCGATATGAGTCATCCATACATCAACCTCCTCGCATTTAAAACGCAGGTGCTCGGGGTAAACCTGGCGTATATCGGCTCCATCAATATTGCCGTACACGCCTTTAAAAGGTTTAAAGGCAGCAAGCTGATCAGCCAGCTCTATATTGCCGAAATCGCCCGCATGCCATATTTCATCGCAACCATCAAAATGTTTAAATACAGCATCGTCCAGGTAGCTATGTGTATCTGATATAAGGCCTATACGAGTCATTTAAAGTTATTCTTCTGTTTATGGTAGATACCGGAGAAGTGTCAAGCTGGTTTGTCGGATATCATACATTTCCCCACCCATGTGCCAAAACATCGGCAATATGGATGGTTTTTATTGGGAGGTTATTTTTGTCGTTAAAACCCTGCAGGTGCAACAAGCAAGAAGCATCGGTAGATATGATATAGTCTGCTTTAACGTCGATAGCGTTATACACTTTTTGCTGCGCCATGGCCGTGGATATGGCATCAAATTTTACGGCAAACGTACCGCCGAAGCCACAACAGGTTTCGCCGTCCTTTAAATCTATCAATTCAAGTCCTAATACCTTAGATAACAACTTACGTGGCTCTTCTTTTATTTTGCATTCGCGCAGCCCGGCACAACTATCATGGTATACCGCGCGGCCTTCCAACTCTGCACCAAAATAATCTACCTGTAATATATTCACCAAAAAATCACTCAGCTCGTATATGTTGCTTTGGATATTACGGCATTTGTTGTGCGAAGTGGTATTGGTAAAAAGGTCGTTGTAATAATTGCGCACCATACCCGTGCAGGATGCAGATGGCGAAACGATAACGCTATCCTCGGGGAAATCATTAAGGAATTTGCTGCCCACCGCCTTGGCATCGTCCCAAAAACCGGCATTAAAAGCAGGTTGGCCACAACAAGTTTGCTGAGGGTTGTAGTTTACCGTGCACCCCGCTTTTTCCAGCACCTTTAAGGTATTAAAGGCGGTATCAGGATATAACTGATCTATAAAACATGGGATAAACAGCTCAACAATCATTCACACAAAATTACACCGCGCTAAATTCCGAATTTTTCTCTACTTTCTTCTCCGTTCGTAATAAAGAAAATAAAAACAAAAGCCCTATTATAAAAAAGCCGCACAGCACCAGTGTAGAATTGCGCATGCTGTTAGTCAATTCCAATATAAAGCCAAAGCTAAACAGCCCTGCAACAATGGCCAATTTTTCGGTAACATCATAAAAACTAAAAAACGACGCAGTATCCGGAATATCCTGCGGAAGATATTTAGAATAAGTAGAGCGCGAAAGCGATTGTATACCTCCCATTACTAATCCCACCACCACCGCTATGATATAAAACTGTGTTTTGCTGGTAGTGAAATAAGCAGCAATGCAGACCCCTATCCAAATAAACACCACAAAAATAAGTATACGAATATTGCCATACCTGTCGGACAGGCGAGACATGATGGTGGCACCTGCAATGGCAATGATTTGGATGATGAGGATGATGGTGATGAGTTCAGGGGTGTCCATATGCAGTTCGCTGGCAGCGAAGGCTGTGGCAACCAGCATAATAGTTTGCACTCCCATGGAATAGAAAAAGAAAGCAGGCAGGTAACCCTTTAACATAGGCATGACCTTTATTTTCCCCCAAACTTTACCAAGTTCTATAAAACCACCTTTTATGATATTGTGCTGGTGTGTTTGTGCGTTCGGGCTGCCTTTTGGCAACACCGCGAATGGGATGAGCGCGAACCCAATCCACCAGATGCCTACCAACAGGAATGACAACTGGGCGGCACTGCCCTTTGTTAAGCCGAATGTATCAGGCATTAACACAAATACAAAACAAACAAGCTGCAAAAGTACGCTGCCGACATAACCATAGGTAAAACCCTTAGCGCTCACCCTGTCTTGCATATCCGGTGTGGCTATCTCGGGCAGGTATGAATTATAAAACACAAAACCACCGCTATAACCGATTGCAGCAACGGCAAAACAAATTATGCCTCTTTCCAGGTGCTCGGCATCAAAAAAGTAAAGCCCGCAGCAAGCCAGTGAGCCCATCACGGTAAAAAACTGCATAAAAACCTTTTTGTTGCCCCGGTAATCTGCAATAGAACTTAGGATGGGCAGCAGCAGTACCATAATTAAATAGGCAAACGATAAGGAATAAGTTTGTAAGGCTGTATTGATAAAGCTATGCCCAAAAAAGTTCACCCGGTTGCCATTGGCCGGATTTTCGGTAATCGCCACGTAATACGACGGAAAAATAGTGGTGGTGATAACGAGATTATAGGCAGAGTTTGCCCAATCAAACATGGCCCAGGCCCTGATGGTTTTTTTGCTGTTTTTTTCTTGCATTATGCTTTAAAAGTATGCAAAATAATTTAGGTATAATTATTAACTCAAAGCAAATTCAACTGCGGCAGCGGAGTGTATAGCTGCAGTATCAAAAAGCATTATATCGATATCGGCAGGCTGTATTAACAGGGGGATTTCGGTACAACCCAGTATCACTCCTTCGGCACCCTGTTGCTTTAATTTCTCAATTATTTGCAGGTAGGCGGCTTTGGTTTCAGGCTTAAAAATGCCTTTTCCCATTTCGCGCAGTAAGGTTTCGTGAATAAAATCGCGGTCGGCCTTATCCGGCGTAAGCGGTTGTATCCCCGCCGCAATTAATTTATCGGTAAAGAAGTTGTGTTCCATGGTAAAGCGTGTACCCAATAAAGCAATAGTTTTAAAGCCCTCTTTGTTGATAGCCGCCGCTGTTGCTTCGGCGATATGGATAATAGGGAGGCCAATTTGCTCCTGCGCTTCCGCCGCTACCAGATGGGGGGTGTTAGCGCAAAGTATTATACCGCTGGCACCGCTATTCTTTAGGCCGGCACCCGCGTCCACTATCATTTTCAGGATAGCGCCCCAATCGTTCGCATTCAGATTTTTAACGATATCAGCATAATTAAAGGAATGGATAAGCAACCTTGCTGCATTTACGCCGCCGAGTCTGTTGTTAATACCTTGGTTTATAAAGCGGTAGTAATCGATAGTTGATACCCAGCTTGTCCCGCCGATAAGGCCTAAAGTTTTCATGTTGGTAAAAGTAGAAATAAACCATTAAGGACATATGCTTGTGGCATATTTTTCGTTTATTCGTATTACCCTGATTACCCGCGCTACCTGCGGAAACCATTAATAATCATTACCATGAAAAATATTATTAAGCTTGCGAGCGGCTTTTGCCTTGCGTTTACTCTTTACACAGCTACCTGCGATGCACAAACCACAGTGCCCGATTCTGCGCTTAATAAAACCGATTACTGCAATATTGATAGCGCTTCAGCATTCGCCCTGATTGGCAAGCAGGCCAAAATACAAAAGGATGGTGGCGTTTACTCTACCCTGAACGATAGTGAAAGCCTAAAATGGCCCAATGCCGAGATGAAAAAACTTGGGGGCCGAAGCGGCTGGAAGAAATATAAACCCGCCAAAGATGATACTGGTACCATTGTACACGTATTTGTGGATAACGGCAGTACCTCAAAATATATTTATCTATTGCAAGTAAAAGACAAATATGTGCCGGTGGGCTGCGGGTATATAAGGCATGCAGACATCCCATAAAATGAAAGTAACTTACGCGAAACCGGCTGCAAGAACTGCCCCGTACGTGGAAGCCATTCTTGCTATAGAATACGGGGAGGTTTTTAGCCCTTTTGTATTACCTGTTTTTGCAAATGGAATGCCCACCCTTCTTTTTTCAACCGCAAAGGGAACCATTGGGGAACACACCAATCACTTAACACTTTTTGGACAAACCATACAGCCGCAGCAAT
>CBFGNE010000075.1:0-9784 GCA_965649995.1 uncultured Mucilaginibacter sp. | reverse complement strand
TAAGCCACTCCGCATTGCCCCCCATTTTATTCACTTGCCCCAAATTGCAAAACGCATGGCCAAAGTACATCTCCATAAACCGGGTGCGGTGTGGCTGGGTCATCACACCGCGGCCTATCAATAAATCTTTTTTAGCGGCAAATGGCAGGCTGTCTTTTACAAAAACAAAATGCCGCCTTTTATCAAGGTTCAGCAATATGGCGTTGGCGTTATTGCCCGCTACCGGCCTGCTTTTTTGTATAGATGGCAGCGCCGCAACATGTGTTACATCACCAAAAAGAAAATTTGCTTTAAGGCTTTTATCGAAATACCGGGTGTATTCATAGGTATCGAAGTTGTAGGATTTGGGGCTTTTAAACATTTGCATATCCTTTAAACAAATCACTTCGTTGCCTTCAACCGGCGTAAGGCTACTAAGTTTATTGTAATAGTTAACCCTGTCCCATACCGCACCTGCGTTGTACTTATCAATCTCATTTAACCTTTTCTGAAGAGATTTTTGGTACAGCACCGCCGGCACGGCTTGCCGCAGTATGTTTTTTGCGTAGTAAACAACAGTAGCTTTTTTTATTTTGCCAATAAACGATACCCCGGTAGCCTTCATTCTACATAGCCTGTTTTATAGGGCCACGATGCAAATATACTTATATCGGCATCTATACTTTTTAAATAGGCAATACTTTTGTTACTTTATAGCCTGCGGCACATGACAAACAAAACCCTACATAGCAACTCAACTCCTATCGATTTTCGAAAGGTGGCGCGCGAGCTTACCGTTGTGGAAAACAACCTGCCGGGTGCCGGGGAGCTTTTAAAGTCGCTGCCTTACAGTAATGTACCAATAACCGGCATTACCGGCCCGCCGGGTGCGGGTAAGAGCACACTGGTAAACGCTATTATCTTTTACCTGCTGGCAAAAGGCAAAAAGGTCGCCATTTTGGCTATCGACCCAACTTCGCCCTTTAACTTCGGCTCGTTACTGGGCGATAGGATACGCATGGCCACGCACTTTAACCATCCGGACGTATTTATCCGGTCATTGGCTACCCGGGGGTCTTTGGGTGGCTTGTCTGCCAAAACCATTGAAATGACCGATGTACTGCGCGCGTCCGGCTTCGACCATATACTAATCGAAACCGTTGGAGTGGGGCAATCTGAAGTAGAAATTGCCGGGCTGGCCGATACTACCTTTGTAGTGTTGGTACCCGAAGCGGGCGACGAGATCCAAAATATCAAATCGGGCGTGATGGAAATTGCTGATGCGTTTATCATTAACAAAGCCGATCGTGACGGCGCGGATCTATTTATCAATAACCTAAAAAAAATCATCCATCAAAAAGAGGGCGCGTTTATTCCAATCATCCGCGCAGTGGCAACCAAAAACGAAGGCATCGATGAAATTGCCGATATGATATTGTCGCCGGCCAAAGCAGCCAACAGCCGCCGCGAATTACTGCTCACCCAAAAGGCATACAACCTCATCCAGCAGAACCGGATGGCAGGGGTAGATAAAAAAAAGCTTCAGCAATTGCTTGCCGAAGCCTTGAAAAAAGAAAGGTTTAACCTGTATTTATTTATTTCGGATTTCGAACGTTCGATGTCGGACTTAAAGGATTGACCGGTAAATCTGACATCGAAAAACCAAATTCTTAAGAGTTTATTATCTCCTCGATATGCTCCGCTTCTACCGGTATATCTGCCATTAAATCTATGTTGCCTTCTTTAGTAATGAGAATGTTGTTCTCTAAACGGATGCCCAAACCTTCGGCAGGGATGTAGATGCCGGGCTCGCAGGTAAGGATGTTGCCAACCTCGAAGGGTTTGTAACGACTGGCAAAATCGTGTACATCTAAACCCAGGTGGTGCGAAGTGCCATGCATAAAATACTTTTTATATAATGGCGATTTAGGGTCCTGCTTGGCCACATCGTGTTTATCCAATAAGCCAAGCCCAATTAATTCGCTTTCCATTATTTTACCCACCTCGTCGTGGTATTCATTCCAAATGGTGCCGGCCACAATCATTTGGGTAGCGGCTTTCATTACCCGCAGCACGGCATCGTACACCTCGCGCTGGCGTTTTGTAAAGCGGCCGTTAACCGGGATAGAGCGTGTCATATCTGCATTGTAGTTGGCATACTCGGCGCCAAAATCAAGCAAAATAACGTCCCCATCCTTACAAACCTGGTTATTATCGATGTAGTGCAGCACGTTGGCGTTGTTGCCCGATGCTATAATTGGGCTGTAAGCATGGCCTGTTCCGCGTTGTTTTATAAACTCGTGTATAATCTCGGCCTCAATTTCGTACTCTGCTACACCAGGCTGTACAAATTTTAGTACACGTACAAATGCATCGCGCGTCAGCCCGCAGGCTATTTTTGTAAGTTCGATTTCCGTATCCGATTTTACAACACGTAAGTCGCGCAGTATCAATGCCGAGCGCTCGTAATGATGCAAAGGGTATTTTAAGCGTAGTGCTTCGTACATGCGCATATCGCGGTACGGCACTGTGTGGGTGTAACGGTCGTTTTCGTTTGTGTTAATATAAACGTTATCAGCGTAATTAATGATCCCATGCAAAATACTATCGTAATCTTGTAGCCAAAAGATGGTTTGGATGCCCGATGCCGCACGCGCTTCTTCCTTAGTGTACTTATGACCCTCCCAAATTGCAATATGTTCGCTGGTTTGTCTTAAAAACAGTACTTCTTTGTATAGTGGATTAGGACAATCAGGAAATAAAACCAAAATACTCTGTTCCTGGTCTATGCCCGAGAGGTAAAAAAAATCAGGATTTTGCTTAAAAATAAAGTTTTGGTCGCCACTGCGTAAAAACTCGTCATTTGAATGGAAAACAGCTATAGAACGGGGCTTAAGTCGCGAAACGAAATTTTTTCTATTTATTGTAAATAGTTGCTCATTTACAGGTAGATATTTCATAAATCAGGAATATATATTTTAATAAAAACAATTTATTTTTATTATTTGTAGTAGTAATTATGAATTTTGGAACAAAGTTTGGTAATCGTTTCAAACATAATTACTAATTTTGAAAAAAATCACAATTAAATCGTTTAATCTTAAAACTATGAATTATTCTACATTAAAGAAAACAGCTGCCTTGTCGTTCGCTGCTTTGTTGACTGCTGGAATGGTAAGTGCGCAAGACACCACTAAAACCGTTACCACTACAACAACAGTTGCAGACACTACAATGTCGTCTGGCACATCCACTGCCAAGGTATTTGGCGGTAGGGGACAGTACAAAACCTTCAGTATCGGCATCAACGCTGGCGTAACTTCGCCATTTTTAGCCATTGGCGGCACCAACGAGTGGACCAGTGCTGACGTTTCATTAGGCTACGGCTTATCGCTTAGGTCTCAATTGGCTCATTCATTTGGCCTGCAGTTAGACTTGCATGGTGGTAAAGTACGGGCTCACAACGAAGATGCAGCGGGAAACCCAACTGCGTTTGGAACCAGAGCTGCTTTTTCTACAAACTTTTACTCTGCTACTTTAAGCGGTGTTGTTAACGTTGCTACTATCGACTACATCCGTCGTAAGAATGCAATTAACTTCTTCATCACCGGTGGTGCTGGTTTAATTTTCTACAAACCAAGCGTTGCTACATCACTTGCTGATTATAACGCAGGTGTTTATCAGTTCTTTACTAAAACTGATAACGGCGACAATGGCCCAATTACTACCTTGCCAGCAGCTGGTTTATCTAAAAAAACAGTTAAAGAATTGGTTATACCAATTGGTGTAGGCGTTAAATTCAGATTATCTGATGCTGTTGCCCTTAACTTAGGTTATACCATGAACTTCATCGATGGCAACAACTTTGATGCTTCTTACTCTGCTGCTAAACCACAAGCCCGCGATAAATACTCTTACGGTTACGGTGGTTTAGAATTCACCTTAGGCGGTAAAGGCAAACCAAACTTAGACTGGGTTAACCCTGTAGCTATGATGTACGACGAATTGTACGACGAGCAATTACGCAGAGAAGTTGAAGCTCTTAAAACTCGTGTAACTAACGTTGAAAACGCAGTTACCGATCTTAAGAAAGATTCTGACGGTGACGGTGTGTCTGACCAATTCGACAAATGCCCTAACACTCCTGCTGGTAGCGTAGTTGATGGTTCTGGTTGCGTTATCGTATTCCCAGCAGCTACTGCTCCTAAAGATTCAGCTGTTGCCGCTGCTTACAGCAACATCCAGTTTGAATTTGACAGCTCAGTATTACGTACATCATCTTACCCAACATTAGATGCAACTTCTGCTGACTTACGTTCAACAGGTTCTACTGTACAGGTAAACGGTTACGCTTCATCTGAAGGTACTGCTGCACACAACATGTCGTTATCACGTGACCGTGCTAACTCTGTAAAAACTTACTTAGTTAACTCTGGTGTTACTGCATCTAAAGTAAAAGTTAAAGCTTTTGGCGAAACAAACCCAATTGCTGATAACTCTACCGAAGAAGGCCGCGTACTTAACCGTCGTGTGTCATTCACCAAAAAATAATATTCCTTTAGAATAATATTATTAAGCGAAAGCTCCGGATAACCCGGAGCTTTCTTTTTTTTGTTAATTTTGCAATATGTATTTCTTCAGAAAAAAAGACCCTAACCGGCCTACCAGTTTCAACCTTAAGGTAATGCATATCATCAATGCCATTGCCATCAGCATGTTTTTGCTGGGCATCATCTATAAATTGATCCAATGGTTCATCCTGAAGAAATAAACATTATATCCTGCTAATACATTACCCCAAATGAAAACCATCATCAATACCGATAACGCCCCTGCACCCATAGGCCCATACAGCCAGGCAGTTGCTACAGCCGGCCTGCTTTTTGTATCGGGCCAAATACCCATGAACCGTGCAACCGGCGAAATTATTGCCACCGGCATTACCGACGAGGCAAAACAGGTGATGGAAAATTTAAAAGCGATACTGAACGAGGCTGGTGTTGGTTTCGATAGCATTATTAAAACAACCATCTTTTTAACCGATATGCAATCCTTTGCGCAAGTAAACGAAGTATATGGCTCGTACTTTACAGCCAGCTTCCCGGCGCGCGAAACCGTGCAGGTATCGGGCTTGCCAAAAGGCGTTAATGTAGAAATATCTGTAATTGCCTCAAAAGCCTGACCGCTATAAAAATTGAACAGCCAGCATTTTCAAACACCTGTTGAGTATTTAAAAGGCGTGGGGCTTACCCGTGCCGAGGTGCTGAAAAAAGAGCTGCAAATTTTTACGTTTGAGGATCTGCTTAAGCACTTCCCTTATAAGTATATAGACCGTACGCGGTTTTATAAAATAAAAGATATACAGCCCGATTTGCCCTATGTGCAGGTGCTTGCGCGCTTAGTATCAAAAGAAATTATTGGCGAAAAGCATACCAAACGATTAGTTGCCCAGGCTAAGGACGATACCGGCATGATAGAGCTCGTTTGGTTTCAGAGCATAAAATGGGTGGAGAAAACTCTTATACCCGGCAAGGCTTATGTGCTGTTTGGCAAGCCTGGTTTTTTTAACGGCAAGGCACAAATGGCCCACCCGGAAATGGAATTGTACAATACTGCTGCCGCACAGCAAAAGGGTACGCTTACCCTTCAACCTGCTTACAACTCTACCGAAAAATTAAAACAATTTAGCTTAGATAGCAAAGGGTTGCAAAAACTCATAGCAGGCTTGCTGGATCAGCATGCTAAGGACATCCACGAAAACCTGCCCGCTTACCTTCTTAACCGTTTTAAATTGGCAGGCCGTGCCGACAGTTACCGCAATATCCACTTCCCGGACAATGCCGCTCAGCTAAACGAAGCTATTAACCGGTTGAAGTTTGAAGAACTGTTCTTCCTGCAACTTAAGCTCCTTAAAAACAAGCTCACCCGCGCATCCAAATTTAAGGGCAACGTATTCGGTACGGTAGGTAATTACTTTAACGAATTTTACCACCATAAACTCCCTTTCGAGCTTACCAATCCGCAAAAGCGGGTGTTGAAAGAAATAAGGGTTGATACCCAGCGCGGCGTGCAAATGAACCGCTTGCTGCAGGGCGATGTAGGCAGCGGCAAAACTGTAGTTGCACTAATGAGTATGCTAATCGCCATCGATAACGGTTTTCAAACCTGTATAATGGCACCGACCGAAATTTTGGCCAATCAGCATTTTCAAACCATAAAAAGCCTGGTAGGCGATGATTTTGTAGAAGTGGCGCTCCTCACAGGCTCGGTACCGCAAAAAAAGCGCAGGGTTATTCACGAAAAACTGGAAGACGGCAGCCTGAAAATATTGATAGGTACCCATGCGCTGATAGAAGATAAAGTGCAATACAAAAACCTGGGGCTGGTGGTGATTGACGAACAGCACCGTTTCGGAGTGGAGCAACGCTCAAAACTTTGGCGTAAAAATGTAATTCCGCCGCACGTGCTGGTGATGACGGCCACCCCGATCCCCCGCACGCTGGCCATGACCTTGTACGGCGACCTGGATGTATCCGTAATTGACGAACTACCTGCAGGGCGCAAACCGATAGAGACCAAACACTTTTACGACGCGCAGCGCCTGCGCATGTTTGGCTTTATGAAACAGGAGATAGCCAAAGGCAGGCAGGTATACGTAGTTTACCCGCTGATACATGAGAGCGAGAAACTCGACCTGAAAAACCTGATGGACGGTACAGAGGTAATGAGCCGGGAGTTCCCCCTTCCGCAGTTTCGCATTAGCGTAGTGCATGGTAAAATGGCGGCGGCCGATAAGGATTTTGAGATGCAGCGCTTCATCAAAGGCGAAACACAGATAATGGTGGCCACTACCGTGATAGAGGTTGGCGTAAATGTGCCCAATGCCTCGGTGATGATCATTGAAAACGCCGAGCGTTTCGGGCTATCGCAACTGCATCAATTGCGCGGGCGCGTTGGCCGTGGTGCCGAGCAATCGTACTGCATATTGATGACCGGCCCAAAACTAAGTAACGACGGCCGGGTGCGCATCAACACCATGGTGAAAACCAATAATGGGTTCGAGATAGCGGAGATAGACATGCAGTTGCGTGGCCCCGGCAATATAGAAGGAACACAACAAAGCGGTGTATTAGACCTTAAAATTGCCAACCTGGCCACCGACCAGGAACTATTGATACAGGCCCGCAAATGCGTTGAAGGCATATTGGAAAAAGACCCCCAGCTTGCCCTCCCCGAAAACCTTTTGCTAAACCAGCCCTTCCAGGCAAAAAATGCAGGTTTAAGCTGGGATAAGATATCGTAACCTGAGGTTTTTCGGGTACAAATACTATTTTTGCTTAAACACCCATCCACATGAAAAAATCCTTATTGCTCTTTACTTTGTTATTTTCCGCTGCTGCGTCGCAAGCGCAAGATTCGCTGATGCTGCGCAAGCTTTACGATGAGGCCCTGGTAAACGGCCAATGCTACCAAAACCTGCGTTACCTGTGCAAAAACATTGGGCAACGGCTAAGTGGTTCTGCCGGTGCAGAAAAATCTGTAACGTGGAGCAAAAAACTAATGGATAGCTATGGCTTTGATAAAGTTTACCTGCAGGAATGCATGGTACCGCATTGGGTACGCGGCGCAAAGGAGCAAGCTTTTATTATTGATGGCAAAACCCGCATACCGGTACCTATTGCGGCTTTGGGCATGTCGGTTGGCACACCTGCGGCAGGCATCACCGCTAATATTGTTGAGGTAAAAAGCCTTAAAGAACTGGATGCCCTTGGCGAAAGCGTTATAAAGGGCAAAATTGTGTTCTTTAACGGCCCGTTCGATCCGCGTTTTATCGAAACCGGCGCAGGCTACGGCGCAGCGGGCGTTCAACGTTTTGCAGGCCCGTCGGCAGCCGCAAAATACGGCGCAGTAGGGGCAATTGTACGCTCCATTACCCCCGCGCTTGACGATTACCCGCATACCGGCACTACTGTTTATGCCGAGGGTGGCGCAAAGATCCCGGCTGCGGCAATTTCTACTTTAGCAGCCAATAAGCTCAGCAACATGCTTAAGCTTCGCAAATTGCCGCTGATAAAATTCTACTTTAAACAAAGCTGCCAAACCCTGCCCGATGTAAAATCGTACAACGTGATCGGCGAAATAACGGGCAGCGAAAACCCTAATAAATTCATCACGGTTGGCGGGCACCTCGATTCGTGGGACCTGGCCGAAGGCGCACATGACGATGGCACGGGTGTAATGCAGTCGGTAGAAGTATTGCGCATATTTAAGGCTGTTGGCTACAAACCAAAAAACTCGGTACGTGCGGTGTTTTTTATGAATGAGGAGAACGGGCACAAAGGCGGATTAAAATATGCCGAAGTTGCTGCCCAAAACAACGAGGAGCACATTGCGGCCATAGAAACAGACGAGGGTGGTTTTACGCCTCGGGGCTTTAGTTTCCAGGGCATACCGGCAGCACAATTAAAAGCTATTAATGATAAATACGCCAAACTGTTTGAACCTTACGAGGCCGACCGGCTTGTAGCCGGTGGTGGCGGTACCGATATTGGCCCGTTAAAAGAAACTCGTCCGTCGATTGTATTGATAGGTTTCCGCCCCGATTCGCAGCGGTACTTTGATATCCACCACACGCCAAACGACGTTTTTGAGAATGTAAACAAACGCGAACTGGAACTTGGCGCAGCAACTATCGCCTCGCTGGTTTATTTGATAGACCAACACGGATTATAAGGAATACAGGCGCGGCGTACACCGCGCCTTTTTTGTTATAATAAAGTAACAAAACAGTATCAAAGCAGGCGTATTAAAAAACAGGTTGTAAATTGCAGCCGTCATCAATACCTCATTTCCATGCCCGAAGAAGATAGTATAAGCCCCCGGATAGATTCGTTTGCAGCACTAAGGTATAAGGATTTCCGTTCGTACGTAGGTATGCGTTTTTGCTTCACCTTTGCCTACCAAATGCAAGCCGTAATAATTGGCTTTTATATT
The DNA here is from genome assembly GCA_965649995.1 of uncultured Mucilaginibacter sp. GTDB lineage: Bacteria > Bacteroidota > Bacteroidia > Sphingobacteriales > Sphingobacteriaceae > Mucilaginibacter. The sequence continues at coordinate 811 of CBFGNE010000075.1, read as the reverse complement.
TACCATATTACAAAAGACCCATTTGCCCTTGGGCTGGTAGGGCTTTGCGAGGCCATCCCGGCAGTAGGTATTGCGCTGTACGGTGGCTACATTGCCGATAAATCCGAAAAGCGTAAAATGCTGTTGCTGATATTTATCGGTGTATTTATTTCCTCGCTGGTGATGTTTTTAATTACACTAAAAGGCGCGGATAATTACATCCATACCAGTTGGGTGGTTCCTATTATTTACTTAATGATATTTTTTAACGGCGTTGCCCGCGCTTTTTATGGCCCTGCTACTTTTGTTATATATACCCAAAGCATCCCAACAGAAATTTACCCCAATGCCGCTACCTGGAGTAGCAGCAGCTGGCAAATAGCCTCTATTTTAGGGCCAGCAGCGGGCGGCCTTATTTACGGCTACATGGGCATAACCGTTACCTTTGTTGTAATACTGGCGTTCCTGGCCATATCGCTGGTTTTAATTTACCTCTTACGGCCCTACCCTCCGGTTTTTGTACCTAAGGAGAGCATTTGGAAAAGCTTATCGGAAGGGATAGACTTTGTATTTAACAGCAAAATGATGATAGGTGCAATGAGCCTCGACCTGTTCTCGGTGTTTTTTGGCGGCGCGGTTGCCTTACTGCCGGTTTTTGCCAATGAGATACTTAAGGTTGGCCCGGAAGGACTGGGCATTATGCGCGCCACCTCCTCGCTTGGTGCTGTTTTAACCATGCTGGCCATGGCACGTTTCTCGCCTATGGGTAAACCCTGGCGAAACCTTTTAATAGCGGTAACCGGGATTGGCCTATCTAATATATGCTTTGGGC
>CBFGNE010000074.1:0-9805 GCA_965649995.1 uncultured Mucilaginibacter sp. | reverse complement strand
CACGTAAACTTCCAAGGCCTTGCATGTACACAAGCCCATCTGTAGATGTTTTATTTAAGGCTGCCTGCACCTTAGCGCTGTAAGTATGATTTATAGACGCCATGTGCGTACCAGAAGGAACCGGCAATGATACCATACCTGTATCTGTAGTAGTGTTGACCGCTTTATAATAAATGTCGATCCGGGTAGAATCCATCGCAAACATTATATTGCCCCCGGGGCCAGTTGTGCCAGCCTTATCAAGGTTTATGTACAGCCCTTTTATAGCATTTTGAAAAGCCAGCGTTGACGAGCGGCTGGTGGATGGCGCATCGAAAAAGTAGGTTCTGAGAAAAGCTTCGCTGATAGGGATACGCAACTGTGGGGTAACCTTCTTCAGCGTATCGGCACCACCGTCTACAATAACTTTTATCTGCAAGGTATCATGAGGGCGGGCGGTAAACGTTTTTGTACCCAATAAGGCTGGTTTGTAACTCCATTGCTTATTGTTGAAATAAGTGGTTGATAAGTACTTTTCGTTCAATTGGTGAACATCGATTTTAAACTTAGAAGTAAGCGAATCGCCATAAAACCCGTTAGGCGAGTAAGGCATAACCAGTACCGCCGAGTCGATACTGATCGAACCCTCCGGCAAAGTATAAGCTAAACCATCGGGCAACGTAAGTGCCGCTGCAATGTTAGATTCGGTCTCCCCCAACTCAGGGTCTTTAAAATAAGAGAGCGGTGTCCTCGAAAGCCCTGAGGTTACAACGGTATCTTCTAAAACATTGGTTACCGTTAAGTTAGTATCGGCAAATATAGTCCCGTTCAGCTGGTTGGCCTCATCAACTCCTAAACCTATCCCGTCCTGGTTCTTACAGCTGTTCAAAATAAAAAGACTTATTAACAGGGTTAATAAGCCTAATTTGTAAAATTTCATATATAGTTTTAAAGCTTATGCAACATGCACCAATTCGTCGTTGGTGATTTCGTCGTAAAAATTGTAATAATTTTCGTAATCTGCAGTGGAAACGTATTCTAATACCGATTTATTGCTGTTTTTAACATTATTTAACACATCTTCATCGATATTCTCGCTGGCCAATACTATACCGTCGCTGTATTGTATAGCACCTGCATACAAGGCAGAATTGGTGCCCTCTTTGTAAACTTCGGTATGGGCCTCCGTCATATCGCCCATAACTGCCTTACGCGCAAAATCAGCATCCATCTTATCGGTAAACTCGTTTTCGTAAACCGAGTAAACCACTTTTGAGTTTTTAAAGGTGGGGTCGTCTTTGTAGGTTGTTTTTAAATAAGCCGGCACCAAAGCGCTCAGCCAACCATGGCAGTGGATAACATCCGGCGCCCAGCCAAGTTTCTTAACAGTTTCTAATGCACCCTTGCAAAAGAAGATCATACGCTCGTCGTTATCGGCATAAAACTTGCCGTCTTTATCGGCAAATACCTGCTTACGCTGAAAATATTCTTCGTTATCTAAAAAGTAAACCTGCATGCGTGCGGCCGGGATAGATGCTACTTTAATGATCAGTGGGTTATCATTATCGTTAATAATAATATTCATCCCTGATAAACGGATAACCTCGTGCAAGCGGTTCCTGCGCTCATTGATATTCCCGAAACGCGGCATCAGAATGCGTATTTCGTACCCTTTTTCCTGCATGGCTTGCGGAAGCTGGCGTGTTATTTCGGCAATTTTTGTGAGTTCGAGGAAAGGAGACATTTCATGAGTTATGAACAAAAGCTTAGATTTACCCATCACTAAATCAGAATTTAAAATGTAAAGAAGTCAAAAAATTTGAGTTTGCAAATATAAGCATTATTATATCAACTGGCAACCAATAATGCAAGCCAATTTGGTAATTTTTAATCTATTGTACACCTTTGCCAAATTTCCCCAACCAATCCGGCATTGAAAATATTTACCACCCGAAGCGAAATTCAACAGTATTTAGCGGCATTAGCCAACAAAACAATTGGTTTTGTGCCCACTATGGGCGCATTGCACCGTGGCCACATTTCGCTTATAGAGCAAGCCAAGGCCGGCAATGATGTTGTTGTTTGCAGTATTTTTGTAAACCCCACTCAGTTTACCGACGCTAAAGACCTGGAAAATTACCCCCGCCCCATTGAAGCAGATATTGCTAAGCTTGAGGCGGCAGGCTGCGATATTTTGTTTAATCCCGGGGTAAAAGAAATATATGATGGCGATGAGCATTGGCATTTAAACATCGGCCAACTGGAGTTTTTATTAGAGGGCGAGTTTCGCCCGGGGCACTACCAGGGCGTAACCCAGGTGGTTTATAAATTGCTTGATATTGTAAAGCCAACAAACCTGTATATGGGCCAGAAGGACTACCAGCAGTTTTTGGTGGTAAGTAAAATGGTGGCCATGTTAAACATCCCTGTTAATATGGTAATGTGCCCTATAGCGCGCGAAACTGACGGGCTGGCCATGAGTTCACGCAATATCCATTTATCTGCCCACGACCGGCAACATGCGCTGATCCTATCTAAAACATTAAGCTGGCTGGTGGCTAATTTCGACAGCAAAAAAATCTTTCAACTTGAGCAGGACGCCATGGCCATGCTGCAGGCCGAGCCCGGCGTAGAACCCGAGTATATTGAACTGGCCGACGGACAAACGCTGTTGCCAGCCGAAGAAGGATCGAAAAGTATTGTGGCGCTTACTGCGGCTAAAGTTGGTAAAACCCGACTGATAGACAATATGATAGTTCATCGTTCATAATTGGATGGTTCATAGCAGATGGCTCACAGCGCGTAGTTGGTAAATTATAACCCTTTAAAAACTGCCTTTATGACAGCCGTTTCGGAAGATACTATGAACTATCATCTATAAACTGTGAACTAAAAAATACTCGTATCTTTGCACCGTCATTTTTAAACCGTGCCGTTATAGGAAATGCTATATTGGTAAGATTATTGAAGGATGGCCTGTAATTATGATTATCGAGATCTTAAAATCAAAGCTACACCGCGTTAAAGTAACCCAGGCCGAACTGAATTACGTTGGCAGCATTACTATAGACGAGGATTTAATTGAAGCAGCCAACATTATCCCCAACGAAAAGGTACAGATTGTAAACAATAACAACGGTGCCCGCTTTGAAACTTACGTTATAAAAGGCGAACGTGGCAGTGGTACTGTATGCCTTAATGGCGCAACTGCCCGGCTTGCACAGGTGGGCGATATCATCATCATCATGAGCTATGCCTACATGGAAGCCGAAGAGGCACGCGGTTATGAACCCATCCTTATTTTCCCTGATAACAATAACAAATTAATTAAATAAGCTTTCCCGTTATTTTGTAGGGTCGGCAGTTATGCCCAGCACTACCCTTAGGCTGGCATCAATAGCACTTTTATTGCGCAATTGGTAAACCATTTTTATGCGCACGCTTTTCTCGCGCACCAGTTCATCCAAAAAGTGGGTATTATCAATATCTAAAACAATATTATTGCCGCTGTTTGCGCCAATATCCGTACGCGACGCAACCAACACTTCACCTTCGCCATTTGCTTTTGCCATATATATTTTAGCAGACACCAGGTTGCCGATATTAAAATCCGACGGGATAGTGGCCACCATTTTAGCCGACGTGATGTGCACATCGCTTATGCGGCTGCCGTTGTTGCCGTTTTTCGCAAAATTCTGGTCGAAACTGGTGCCCTGGCTTACCGCCGTTAAGGTTGTACCCGTAGCAGAAGATGCCGGTATCACCAGCGTTGCGGTATAAGGGAAACTTGATTTGATGATGGATTGCATAGTGCCGCAGCTTGCGCAGATAAATACGCACAGGGCAAATAAGGTCAATTTTTTTTTCATAGCCTGGGGATGGGTAATAGTATGTATTATTACGTTATAAACGCAAATTAGTTTTACGCAATAGTTAGCTTGCAAATAGCCCTATAACATCATGGAAGCCAACAGCCTTATACAAACGCTTAACAGTATTACCATATTATCGCCGGCCATACAGCAGGAAATAAAACTGCACTTAGTTGAAGAGCGCTTTAGCAGGAAATCCGTTATACTAAAAGCCGGCCAGGTATCTCAGCGCATCTATTTTATAAAAGAAGGGTTTATACGGGCCTTCTATCAAAAAAATGGCAGCGATTATACCAGCTGGTTTATGGGGCAGGGCGATATCATCGTATCGGTATACAGTTTCTTCTCCAGGAAGCCGTCGTTTGAGAATATCCAGGTTTTAGAGAATAGCATACTGCAATCCATCAATTGGGATCAGTTGCAGCAGCTATACAAAACCTTCCCCGAGTTTAATCTTACAGGGCGGCTCATTACCGAGCAATACTACATAAAAAGCGAAGAGCGGTCCATCGCCCTGCAAACGCTAACCGCAAAGCAGCGCTACGATGCCCTGCTGCTGGCCTACCCGGGCATTTTGCAAAAAGCCACCTTAGGGCAAATTGCCAGCTACCTCAGCATTAAGCAAGAAACGCTTAGCAGGATAAGGGCAAAAGTTTAGCGGCTCTGTTTTTTTGACTTTAGTCAAAACTTATCAGCCGCCTTTGCATCGAGATTTGATAAAAAAACAAATCATATGCTTACTGTAATTTTGACCTGCTTCGCTATCTGTTTCCTGATAGAAAAAATCATCCCCGGCTGGAAATTGCCCGCCGTACCCACTTGGACCATCCGCGTACTGGCCATTAACTTTGCGCAATTACTTATTGTTGTGGTCGCCGGTTTCAGCTGGGAAAAATGGCTCTCCGCTTATTCGCTGTTCAACCTGTCAAACCATTTACCCAACTGGCTTGGTGGTATTATTGCTTATTTTATAGCCACATTTATTTTTTACTGGTGGCACCGCTGGCGCCACGAAAGCGATTTTTTGTGGACACGCTTTCACCAGATCCATCATAGCGCCCAGCGCATAGAGGTAATCACCTCCTTTTACAAACATCCCTTAGAGATGCTGGTAAACTCCATTATCGGCAGCTTGCTGGTGTATACCTTGCTGGGCTTAAATCCCGAAGCCGGTGCCATTTACACCCTCTGCACCGCACTGGGCGAGTTTTTTTACCACACCAACATAAAAACCCCAAAATGGGTAGGCTATATATTTCAACGGCCCGAGATGCACCGCATCCACCACGAATACGAAAAACACACCAGTAACTACGGAGACATTGTTTGGTGGGATATGCTTTTTGGCACTTACGCTAACCCTAAAGAGTTTACAACATCCTGCGGTTTTGATACCGAAAAAGAACTGCGCCTTGCCGAAATGTTGCAGTTTAAGGATGTGCATAAAGAGTAAGCGTGGTTATTCGCTATTTTCTGCTTAACCTCACAGCGGCAATGAAATTTGAAATTGTGGCTGTGGGGCGGGCGTTAAGGCTAGTTTAACGGCAAATTAACCTCGCGAAGGCTTACAAAGAGGCACAACATATTAATTCTAAAAAAAAGATTAAAATGTTTCGACAAAGCGTATCTTTGCACCCCGACGCTGAAGTCGGGATTTCTCGCTTTCAGCGCATAGGAAAAATCGTTATCATATTGATATACTTTGACTTCTTACACTTAGAACTTTTTAATTAAAAAAAGCCCTATGCCCAAAGATACCTCCATCAAATCCGTCCTGATCATCGGCTCCGGCCCTATTATTATTGGCCAGGCATGCGAATTTGATTACGCCGGCTCGCAAGCCGCCCTTTCGCTAAAAGAAGAAGGAATTACCGTATCCATCATCAACAGCAACCCCGCCACCATCATGACGGATAAGGTTATTGCTGATCATGTTTACCTTTTACCCCTCGAGCCTGAAAGCATTGAGAAAATACTACAAGAGCAAAAAATAGACGCAGTACTGCCTACAATGGGCGGGCAAACCGCGCTTAACCTTTGTATAAGCGTTGCTGAGCTTGGCATTTGGGAAAAATACGGTGTTAAAATTGTTGGCGTTGATTTAGCCGCGATAGAGAAAACCGAAAACCGCGAGGCATTCCGCCAGTTAATGGTGGATATTGGCGTTGGGGTGGCAACTTCGAAAATTGCCAACTCGTTCTTAGAAGGTAAAGAAGCCGCACAGGAAATAGGTTACCCGCTGGTTATACGCCCAAGCTATACGCTGGGTGGTAAAGGCGCAGGCTTTGTACACAAAAAAGAAGATTTCGACGCTGCGCTAAGCCGTGGCCTGCAAGCATCGCCAACCCACGAAGTATTGGTGGAGCAGGCTGTGTTAGGCTGGAAAGAATACGAGTTAGAGTTGCTACGCGATAATAACGACAACGTCATCATCATTTGCTCTATCGAGAACTTCGACCCGATGGGTATCCATACCGGCGACTCGATAACCGTGGCCCCGGCCATGACGCTGAGCGACCGCTGCTACCAAAGCATGCGCAACCAGGCCATCAAAATGATGCGCGCTATTGGCAATTTCGCCGGCGGATGTAACGTACAATTCTCGGTAAACCCGGCTGATGAAAGTATCATCGCTATCGAGATCAACCCGCGTGTATCGCGTTCATCTGCACTGGCATCAAAAGCAACCGGTTACCCAATTGCCAAAATAGCTGCAAAGCTGGCCATAGGTTACAACCTGGATGAGATAGAAAACCAGATCACCAAAACAACGTCTGCATACTTTGAGCCAACGCTTGATTATGTTATTGTAAAGATCCCGCGCTGGAACTTTGATAAATTTAAAGGCGCTAACCGCGAACTTGGCCTTACCATGAAATCGGTAGGCGAGGTTATGGGTATAGGCCGCAGTTTTATAGAGGCTTTACAGAAGGCTTGCCAAAGTTTAGAAATTGGCCGCGCCGGCCTTGGTGCCGACGGCCGCCAAAGCCGCAACCTCGAAGAAATTATGCACAGCCTGGAGCATCCCAGCTGGGACAGGCTTTTCCACATCTATGATGCCATGAGCCTGGGCGTACCTGTCGAGTCTATCCGCAAGGCAACTAAAATAGACCGCTGGTTTCTGAACCAGATACAGGATGTGGTGAATATGGAGAACGAGCTTCGTCGTTATTCATTAAACAACATCCCCGAGGATTTCTTCTTCACTTTAAAACAGAAGGGCTTTTCGGATACACAGATCGCTTACATTTTAGGAAACGTTACCGAAGAGGACGTTTACCAGCGCCGCAAAGCGTTAAACATCCGCCGGGTTTATAAAATGGTAGATACTTGCGCAGCCGAGTTTGCCGCCAAAACACCATACTACTACTCAACCTACGAGGGAGAGAACGAATCCATCGTATCAGATAAAAAGAAGATCATCGTATTAGGCTCGGGCCCTAACCGTATTGGCCAGGGTATCGAATTTGATTACAGCTGCGTACACGGCTTGCTTGCCGCCAAGGAAAGCGGTTTTGAGGCTATCATGATCAACTGTAACCCGGAAACGGTTTCAACCGATTTTAACATGGCCGATAAGCTATACTTTGAGCCGGTTTACTGGGAGCACGTGCGCGAAATTATCGAACTGGAAAAACCACACGGCGTTATTGTACAACTTGGCGGGCAAACCGCTTTAAAGATGGCCGAAAAACTTCATCAGCATGGCATTAAAATTATAGGTACATCCTTCAACGATATGGATATCGCCGAAGACCGTGGCCGTTTTTCTGATTTGCTGAAAGAACTTGATATCCCTTACCCAAAATATGGCGTTGCCGAAAGTGCCGAAGAAGCATTAGCCGTAGCGCACGAAGTGGGTTACCCGGTACTTGTGCGCCCAAGCTATGTATTAGGCGGGCAAGGTATGAGTATTGTGATAAACGACGACGATCTGGAGAAAGCGGTAGTAAACCTGCTGAAAAACCTGCCGGGCAACCGCGTACTGATCGACCACTTCCTGGATCGTGCTGCGGAAACCGAATCGGATTCTATCCATGATGGAGACGACGTGCATATCATAGGCATGATGGAACACATAGAGCCTGCGGGTATACACTCCGGCGATTCATTTGCCGTATTGCCACCGTTCGATTTAAGCGACAGCGTAATAGAGCAAATGGAACAATACACCGAAAAAATAGCCCGCGCCCTTAATGTTCGTGGCTTGCTGAACATCCAGTTTGCGGTGAAGAATGATAAAGTGTTTGTGATAGAGGCCAACCCGCGTGCATCACGCACGGTGCCTTTCATTGCAAAAGCTTACGACGTGCCTTACATCAACATCGCTGCTAAAGTGATGCTGGAAGTTAATAAACTGAAAGATTTCACCATCGAGCGTAAGCTATGGGGCTACGCCATTAAAGAGCCTATATTCTCTTTCGATAAATTCCCCGAGGTAAACAAGGAGTTAGGGCCCGAAATGAAATCAACCGGCGAAGCGATCAGGTTTATCCCGAACTTGCAGGACCCGTATTTCAGGCACCTTTACAAAGAAAAATCAATGTACTTGAGTAAATAATTGAAATTCATTTTGCGAATTTCAAAATAATTAGGTTTATTGCGTGCAATTAATGCAATAAACAAAGGTTTAATTTAGCTATATCGTATTGAAACTGAGCATAAAAAGTGCCACCCCCGCGGCGTTTAATTTAAACAATGTTGATCCTGACGACATCAGCGACGTATTGGTTAAGATAGAAAAGTCGTTTGACATTACCCTTGGCAACGACGATTTAAAAGACACAAAAACCTTCGGCGCTTTATGCGATGTGGTTGTTGCCAAAGTAAAACACGCACATGCAGATAGCTGCACCACTCAGCAAGCTTTTTATAAACTGCGCAACGCCATCAACGCCCGCAACCCCGAAGAAAAATACCTGGTAAAACCACAAACCAAACTCTGCGAACTGTTCCCGCGCGATAACCGCATAGAGGTTGTGGCAGATATTGAGGCAGAGCTGGGTTTCCATATGAACCTGCTGCAACCAAAATCATGGATAGTTTGGGCCTTCGGATTAATGCTGGTTGCTGCTATAGGTTTGTTTTGGGTAAATACAACCATCGCCACAATTGGCTTAATTGCTTCTATTGCCGGGCTTAGGCTCGCCGGCCGTTTTGGCAAAGAGCTGAAAGTAAAAACCATTGGCGACCTGGCCGAGAAAATTGCCCGCGAGCATTACCTGAAATGCCGCCGCGATGCATCAACCGTAAACCGTGCAGAAGTAGTGCAAAAAGTAAAAGAACTATTTGCAGAATCTTTCCACCTGGAAATGTCGGTTTTAACCAAAGAAGCAAAGCTCGCGTAAGTAACGCCCGCGATAAATACACCGATAGCGATGGATATAAATCTATCGCTATTTTAGTTTATTGCAGAAAACTAAATAGCGCCTGCTAACTGCAAACCGTCCACTGCAAACTGGCTTACTCATCCACCATCAAACCTCTCACCTCAAACGTAAGCCGTTGCTTAGGGTTGGTTTTAACCTGGTGTTGTTTAGCCCCCGCAACCGTATCTCCTGCAAAGTGCTGCATATCATCCGCAATAAATTGCTTTTGGGCAACGCCTTCTATAATAACAATGCGCCCGCGCAAGGCTTTTGGTAGATCAATATTGTAATTCTTAAAATGGGCGGCTATGATTTTCCCCTTGCCGGCTTCCATCTCAAACCACCCGCCCCGCGATTTGGTAACCCGGATGATTCTACCGCTTATTGCTGTAGTTACCCGGGTTTTTTTGCCCATGGTAGCCTCTATCTGGCTTGCGGCTATAGGCCCAATTCCGGCTGGTTTTATCCCGAAAACCATCCCATGCGGCAATGGTGGTGGCTTTTGTGCAAAGCAAAGCATGGCTGTAAACAGCCCCATTAAAATAAAAATGCCTTTAACTATCCGCATAGTGGCTTAACATCCGT
>CBFGNE010000073.1:0-9852 GCA_965649995.1 uncultured Mucilaginibacter sp. | reverse complement strand
TTGGGATTTTTGTGCTAACAAATTATCTGCAATATGAACGCAAAAACAATTAAGCTAATGCTATTACCCCTTGCCTTATTGGCCACCGGGGCATCCTACGCACAATCCAAAAAATCAAATCATCAACCCAACAACACAACTACCATGGTAACTACACAAAACAAACAGGTTATACGCAACCTGTACGAACAGGTGTTGAATAAACGCAACATGGCACTGCTGCCAACTTTAATAGCGCCGGAATATGTTGGTTTTAAAGACGAAAAAGGGCCACACGCCTTTGAGGGTTTTATAGCCCCGCTTATCAAATCGTTCCCGGATATTAACTGGGATATTAAGGACTTAATTGCCGAAGGCGATAAAGTGAGCATACGCTGGCGGTGGACCGGCACCTTTAAAAACCAATACCAAAAGTTTATGCCAACTAACCAGGTTACCCATAACGACGGGCTGGCCATTTACCAGTTAAAAGACGGTAAAGTGATAGCTGCGAACTTACAAACCGACAGGCTTGGCTTTTTGCAGGGCATACAGGTATTGCCTGCAGATATAAACCGCATGGCGGCCAACAATGCCCAGGTAATGCTTATTGATAAATTTGTTATCCCCGCTGAGGCAAAAGAGGAGTTTATGAAGCGCACGGATTATAACCGGAAGTTTATCCGCAATTTGCCGGGCTTTGTGCGCGATGAGGTTTATGAAGGCACCGATATGAGCGGGAATACCCTCTTAACCACCATAGCTGTTTGGGAAAGCCAGGAAGCCCTTGCCCATGCCAAAGAGGCCGTACAAGCCGAATACAAGCGCATTGGCTTTAACACTGCCGAGTTTACCAAACAAATGGGCATAACACTGGATAGGGGCGTTTATAAAGCAGCAATGATGATGGAGTAAATTATAACAAGGCCGGTGCTTAGGGCATCGGCTTTGTTGTTTAAAAATATGTGTGTACAGTCACCTCTTCGGCAAGGGTGATTTTCGCGTTTTAGCTAAATTCGCCCGCTTTCGTCCGAAGCTTATCTGCTGACATGAGGAGCCGCAGTCCGGAAATCTTTTAACAATCCAACAAATCGCAAAAATCCGTTTAATCCCGGTTCTGTTTCCCTATATTTAGCTACTCAACACAATCACAGCCATGAACCTCCGACCTCTACTTACCCTCGCAGTTTGCGCATTAACCTTCGGCACAGCAAAAGCCCAGATGGCACCGGCAAAAATAGATAGCCTGGCAAACCTGGCTTTAAAAACCTTTGATGTACCTGGTATTGCTGTGGCTGTTGTAAAGGATGGCAAGCTGGTTTATTCCAAAGGGTATGGAGTGGCGTCGTTACGCACACAGAAAAAGGTGGATGGCAATACGCTTTTTGGCATCGCCTCAAACAGCAAGGCTTTTACCACCGCCGCTATTGGTATGCTGGTGGATGATGGCAAACTTAAGCTGGATGATAAAGTAACGGATTATATCCCCGAGTTTAAGATGTTCGACCCATATGTTACGGCAGAATTCACCATCCGCGATCTGCTTACTCATCGCAGCGGGCTGGGGCTGGGTGCGGGCGACCTGATGATCTTCCCCGATTCGACGGATTTTACCGTGAAGGATATCATCCACAACCTTCGGTATCTTAAACCGGTGAGCAGTTTCCGCAGTAAATTTGATTACGATAACCAATTGTATATAGTAGCCGGCGAGGTAATAGCCCGCGTAAGCGGCATGAGTTGGGAAGATTTTATTGAAACCCGCATTATGAAGCCCCTGCAAATGACGGGCAGCTTTGCATCGTACAGCCGTATAAAAAACACAAAGAATTATATTGATGCACACGCCGCGGTAGATGGCAAGGTGGTGGTTATCTCCCGCAATACCAGTGAGCCAACCAATGCCGCAGGCGGTATTTACAGTAGCGTAAACGACCTGGCCAAATGGGCCATTATGCAAATGAACGACGGTAAGTACGGCGATGACCTGAGCAAACGCCTTTTCAGCAGCGCCGTACACCGCCAAATGTGGTCGGTGCAAACGCCACTGCCTTCGGGCCCGGGTAGCTATAATACGCACTTTGCAGGTTACGGGCTTGGCTGGTTCCTCAATGATGCCAAGGGCTATTTAAAAGCCAGCCACACCGGCGGTTTGGATGGCATGGTTACACAGGTGACGCTTTTCCCGGAGTTGAAGCTGGGTATTATTGTGCTTACCAACCAGCAATCGGGCGGGGCATTTAGTTCTGTTACCAACGAGATATTAGATACCTACATTGGCGATACAGGCCGCGACTGGGTAAAAGTATTCAGCGATAACGAAAAAGCAGGTATGGCAGGCGCGGGCAAAGTGGTTGATGATGTTTGGAAACAGGTAGAAGAGCAAAAGAAAACGGCGGTAGACGGCAGCACCTACGCAGGCACTTACCACGATAACTGGCTGGGCGATGCTACCATCAGCCAAAAGGACGGGCAACTTTGGTTCACATCAAAACGTTCGCCGCACCTTACCGGGCAAATGTTCTTTTACAAAGGCAACACCTTTGTAGTTAAATGGAACAAGCGCAGTATGGATGCTGATGCCTTTGCCATGTTTACTACCGATGAAAACGGCAAACCAACCGGCCTAAAAATGAAAGCCATAAGCCCGGCGACAGATTTTAGCTACGATTTCCAGGATCTGGATTTTGCGAAAGTGAAGTAAGGTTATTGGCCAAGCTTTTGTTTTAAAAGTTCTTGCAAATAAGTATATTCAGAATCGCTGATTTCATTTTTACCGATAGAGAATAGAACTTGATCTGAGTCTTTACCAACAATTAGCAATACGCTGTGAAAATTAACTACGGATTTTAACAAAGCCCACGCGGCTTTTTGAGACTTCTCTTCGTCCTCATAGGCTATTCCAAAATCTGAAAAGATATAATTGTATTTGAGTTGTTTTTGCTGGTAGCGGCCGGAGTACTTTTTGATATTTTTAAAATACTTTCGCTTTCCCTGGAAAAAAATCGACCAAATAATACCAACATATAGGCAATAAACAGCGCCGATTAATGTGCCGGTTGGAAAAGGGGCAGAATCATCAATTTTGATGCCTATCAAAAGTATAAATAGTGCAAGTGCCGTATGGATAAAGTAATTGCCTCGACTTTTTAAATAATGGTACTTCCAGATTTGTTTGTGTTTATTTAAAAAGTTATCGGCATTAAACGACATTGCTATTAATTTGTCCTGCATCGATTTAGGGTATTGTCAAATATAGCCATTCGGCTGTTCTCCGCATCTAACAATTACATATTCCTCCTGTACTGCCCCCCCACCTCGTAAAGCGCATGGCTTATTTGCCCCAGGCTGCAATACTTACACGCTTCCATGAGGCTCTCGAAGATGTTATCACCGGCTATGGCGCGCTGTTGTAATTCTTTTAACAATGCAGGCGCTTTCTCCTCATTTCGTTTTTGGAAGAGGTGCAGGGCTTCTATCTGGTATTGTTTTTCCTCTTCGGTAGCGCGGATAACTTCTGACGGGATCAGCGTGGGCGAACCCTTTTTATTAAGGAAAGTATTTACACCGATGATGGGGTACTCGCCGGTATGTTTTAGGGTTTCATAGTAGAGGGATTCTTCCTGTATTTTGCTGCGCTGGTACATGGTTTCCATGGCTCCGAGAACACCACCACGGTCGTTAATTGCTTTAAATTCGGTGAGGACGGCTTGCTCCACCAGGTCAGTTAGTTCTTCAATAATGAAGGCACCCTGTATCGGGTTCTCGTTTTTGGCGAGCCCCAGTTCGCGGTTGATGATAAGCTGGATTGCCATTGCCCGACGTACAGATTCTTCGGTAGGTGTAGTTATCGCCTCGTCGTATGCATTGGTGTGCAGCGAATTGCAGTTATCATAAATGGCATATAAGGCCTGCAGCGTGGTGCGGATATCATTAAAATCGATCTCCTGCGCATGCAACGAGCGGCCGCTGGTTTGGATGTGGTATTTCAGCTTCTGCGATCGGTCATTCCCCTTGTATTTATTTTTGATGGCCTTCGCCCAGATGCGGCGTGCCACCCGGCCGATCACAGAATATTCCGGGTCGATACCGTTGCTGAAGAAGAACGAAAGGTTAGGTGCAAAATCATCTATATGCATCCCACGGCTAAGGTAGTATTCCACATAGGTAAGGCCATTGCTCAGCGTAAAGGCGAGTTGCGTTATCGGGTTTGCTCCTGCCTCGGCAATATGGTAGCCGGATATAGATACCGAATAAAAATTCCGCACCTTCTCCTTAATAAAATATTGCTGTATATCGCCCATCATCCGCAAGGCAAACTCCGTAGAAAAAATACAGGTATTTTGCGCCTGGTCTTCTTTTAAAATATCTGCCTGCACGGTGCCGCGAACAGTAGCAATAGCGTAGGCGCGTATCGTTTCGTAAACATCTGCCGGGAGGATTTGGTCGCCGGTAAGCCCTAATAACATTAAGCCTAAGCCGCTATTCCCTGCGGGCAAATCTCCTCCCTGGTACTGAGGTCTCACCAAACCCTTATCATCATAAAACTCCCTATACTTCGCCTCCACCAGATGCCCCAGCTTGTTTTCGGTGATGTATTTTTCGCATTGCTGGTCGATGGCGGCGTTCATAAAAAAACCAAGCAGCATAGGCGCGGGGCCGTTGATGGTCATGCTTACGGACGTGCTGGCATGGCACATGTCAAAACCGGAATATAATTTCTTTGCATCATCCAGCGTGGCAATGCTTACGCCGGAGTTGCCAATTTTGCCGTAGATATCCGGGCGGGTATGCGGGTCTTCACCGTAAAGGGTAACCGAATCGAATGCAGTTGAAAGCCTGTGCGCAGGCTGGCCAAGTGATACGTAATGGAATCGTTTATTGGTACGCTCGGGACCGCCCTCGCCCGCAAACATACGGGTTGGGTCTTCCCCTTCGCGTTTTAGCGGGAATACACCTGCTGCGTAGGGAAATTCGCCGGGCACGTTTTCTGTAAGAAGCCAGCGCAAAATATCGCCCCAAGCCTCGTATTTAGGCAGGGAGATCTTTGGGATGCTTAACTGCGAGAGCGACGTATAATATAAAGGTTGTTTTATCTCCTTATCGCGTACTTTGTAGATGAAATTCTCCGCCTTGTATTTGGCAACCGTTTCCGGCCATTCTTTTAACAGACGTTTGCAATCGGGGTGCAGGTGGCTCTCGAGGTGTTCAAAAATATTGTGTAGAGACGCGATACTTCGCGTCGCTGTTGCCTTTGCATTGGCGTCTTGCATATCGGGAGACGCAAAGTATTGCGTCTCTACGGTTAGGTTAGGGGTGTGTTCCGTCAACAAATCAACAGTTCCCTTAATTTGAAATAACTGCTGCGCAACTTTGCATTGTTCGTTCACCCATTCGGTATAGGCAGTGCTGCTTTCGGCAATCTCTGCCAGGTAACGTATCCTGTCGGGCGGGATAATGTATATCTTTTCAGACTCTCCTTCCTGACTCTTGACTCTCGGCTCTTGATTCTTCAACAGATCAACGCCTGTCTTATCCTTCACCGTTTTCATAATGGCGGCAAACAGGGTGTTCATCCCGGGGTCGTTAAACTGCGAAGCCATGGTACCGTAAACGGGCAAATCCTCGTCCTTCGCATTAAACAGCATATGATTGCGCTTGTATTGCTTACGCACATCGCGTATAGCATCCAAAGCGCCTCGTTTATCAAATTTATTTAATGCCACCAGGTCGGCAAAATCCAGCATATCAATTTTTTCCAGCTGGGTGGCTGCGCCGAATTCTGGCGTCATTACGTATAAAGACAGATCACAGTAATCGGTTATCATGGTGTCTGATTGGCCGATACCGCTGGTCTCCACAATCACCATATCATACCCGGCGGCTTTGCAAATATCAATAGCTTCCTGCACGTGCTTGCTCAAGGCTAAATTAGCCTGCCGCGTTGCGAGGGAACGCATATATATACGCGGGCTGTTAATGGCGTTCATCCGTATCCTGTCGCCCAATAAAGCGCCACCCGTTTTGCGTTTAGATGGATCTACCGAAATGATGGCGAGGGTTTTATCCGTCTCCATTAAAAACCGTCTCACAAATTCATCTACCAGTGATGATTTACCCGAGCCACCCGTACCGGTAATGCCGAGGACGGGGGTGGTAAGTGGTGAGTGGTGAGCAGTGAGTGCTGGTGTATTGCCCAATTCGGCTGCCGTAATTGCCCTGGCGATTGCGCCGGCATCCTTTGTCCTTTGTCCTTCGTCTGAAAGTCCGGGAGCCAAAAAATCACAAGCCTGCATCATATCGTTTATCATTCCCTGCAAGCCCATGGTGCGGCCATCATCGGGCGAGTAGATGCGGGTGATGCCGTAAGCATGCAGTTCGGCTATCTCGTGCGGCAAAAACACCCCGCCGCCACCGCCGAAAATTTTGATATGCTGTGCGCCGCGCTCGTTAAGCAAATCGCGCATGTATTTAAAGTACTCCACGTGCCCGCCCTGGTAGCTGGTAAGGGCAATGCCCTGCACATCTTCCTGTATGGCGCAATTCACTACCTCATCTACGCTGCGGTTATGGCCAAGGTGTATTACCTCCGCGCCGGTGCTTTGCAAAATGCGGCGCATAATATTGATGGTAGCATCGTGCCCGTCGAAAAGCGAAGCGGCGGTAACAAAACGGATCTTATGCTGAGATTTATACGGAACTATGCTTTCCATGCAGGCAAAATTGGTTCAGCGGTAAAATTAGGTAATTTTTACACATGCAAAAGCTATGCTTGCATAATAAAATACGGGCGTTTTCTTTTGTGAACGTCTTAAACCCTGCTCATGTTACCGCCGTCTAAACAAAAAACCATAACATTATCCCACATGAAAAAACTCCTGTTTGCAATAGCAGTAAGCCTGCTGCCTTATCTTGCATCGGCACAAACCGACTCATTGAAAAACGACACTTCAAGATACCGCGTTGCCGAAGAATATTGCTCTATACTGCCGCGAGGCAAAATGTTTAGCGATTGGATTACGGTAGAAGCTGACTTTGGTGACCCAAAAGCATTTTCTGATCACGAAAAACTGAAGGACGACAATGGTGAAGACCTCAAGTTTAAATCGACTGTAGCAGTGCTTAATTACATGGCGCAGCAAGGTTGGTTGTTGGTTAACACTTTCGCCAGTGATAATGGGCAGCATTATTTACTTCGCCGGCCATTGCTGCCTATTAAGTAACTATGTTTTGGCCAAGGAAAAGGGTAATTATTAAACGATAGCCTTTTGCACAAACATGCTGCTATAATATTTGCGGTAACCCCAGCCCAAAAGCAGGTTTGGCAACAACAGCAAAACGCCCATTTCCCAGGCCTCAGGAGCCAGCAGGGTGTGGAACAGGAACACGTTTAAACTGATAGGGAACAGCACTACAGCGGAAAATGGCGCATATCGGTTGCTTAACAACGATAGTCCGCCAAGTACCTGTACAACTTTCTGCATCGGATAAAAGTACCCCGCAGCCATCAGTCCTGCTTTAAAAACGCCCGCAGCGCCTGGGTGCAACGGCGGCTGGTAAGGTATAAAATGCAGAAAATAATCGAGCCCGAAAACAAGGTACAAAACGCCAAGCAGAAGGCGCGAGATTAAAACGGCAATTTTCATAACGGAGCTGTTGCAAAAAGATTTACCCAAAACTTGGCAATAATATCGGTATTGGCAAATGCGGGCGGTTAAAATAACATTTTCGTACCTTTGCGGCAATGCAAGCAATAGAACCGCAAATACAACAGGTGGAATCCCCTTGGGAGAAGGGCTACAACAACTATGGCCCATGGCTAAAGGAAAAGTATCCCGGGCACCGTGTATTTAAGGTGATTGTAGATGGTGGCTTTACCTGCCCCAACCGCGATGGCAGTAAAGGCTATGGTGGTTGCACCTATTGCAATGTAGATTCGTTCACACCCTCCGTTAGCCGCAATGCGCCTACCGTACGCGAGCAGGTGATACAGGGTATGGAGCGTGCCCGCAAAGGCAACAAAGCCGATAAATTCATCATCTACTTTCAACCAAATACCAACACCTACGCACCGGCGCATTATTTAAAAATGATGTATGACGAGGCACTGAGCTATGGCACCGAGGATATTGTAGGGCTTAGCGTTGGCACCCGGCCAGATTGCATAGATGCCGAAAAAATAGCCCTGCTGGAAAGCTATACTGATAGGTTTGATGTTGACCTGGAAATGGGCATGGAAAGTATTTACGACGAAACGCTTAACCAGATAAACCGTGGCTGCAGCCACGATGAACTATTAAAAGCTTTAAAACTTGCCGAGAATACCAAGCTGGATGTTTGCGTGCATACCATCTTCGGTTTCCCGTGGGAAACGCACGAGATGATGCTGAAATACGCTGATGAGATAAACCGCCACGCTTAAATAAAATTTGTAAAGTTCCACCACCTGCACATTGTAGAGGGCAGCGTAATGGGCGTTAAATACAAGCGTGAGCCATTTAAACTTTTCGGGCTGGATGAATACGCTGAGTTTTTATGCGAACTGCTGCCGCTGGTGCGCCCGGATATCATTATCCAGCGCCTTTTTGGCCTTAGCGACCGCGAACTGCTCATCGCACCAAACTGGGGCCTCAAAAAATCGGAGATCCAATATTACATCGACCAAAAGATACTAAGCCGCGGCGTAGTACAGGGAAGTAAGCTTTAAGAGATTAACAAATCCACCTTTAGAATATCGAACACTGAATTTTCCAATAATGAAGTAAAAGACTTCGGTGTTGGATATTCGAAATTCATCATTCGATATTGATTCTTTGGGGCTATTAAAGAGGTTAGGCCTTTTCAATCAAACAAACAGCATAGGCTACAACACCCTCTTCGCGGCCTATAAAACCAAGTGTTTCGTTAGTGGTAGCTTTTATAGAGATGTCGTCTACATCAATACCTGCCGCTTTTGCAATATTGGCTTGCATGGTGGGTATATGCGGGTTAATTTTTGGTGCTTCCAGGCATACCATGGCATCTATATTGCCTATCTGCCAGTTCCTTTCGGCCAAAAGGGCTACAACGTGCTGCAACAGGATGAGGCTGCTGATGCCTTTCCAGCGGTCGTCTTTATTAGAGAAATGGAAACCTATATCGCGCAGGTTGGCAGCTCCTAAAAGCGCATCGCAAATAGCATGCAAAAGCACATCCGCATCCGAGTGCCCGTAAGCGCCGCTGGTATGCTCCAGGTTTACGCCACCCAAAATAAAGGGGTGCTGCTGTTTTAACTGGTGTACATCAAAACCAAAACCAACTTTTATTTTTGCCATTATTATTTAAGAGAGCCGGTGCCGCCAAAGCTGGCAGATAAGGTTAAACGAAGCGTATTGGCCAATGGGCTGTTTTGCTGGCTGGCTGCCAAATAAGCAAAATCGAAGCTAAATACCTGGTACTTTAGCCCAACGCCAAAGGTGGCGTAATGCCTATTACCCTTGTTGGGGTTTTCGTAAAAGTACCCGGCACGTATGGCTATAAGTTCGTTATACCAATATTCTACCCCTGGCGAAAAGGATATCTCTTTCAACTCCTCGCTAAAACCGCCCGGCGCATCGCCAAAAGATTGAAACAAGCCCGCTGGTACCGAAACATCATCATCCTTACCCGAGGTAATATTGCCGTTGGCATCTCGAATAGGCGGGGTTGGCACCAATAATTTATTAATATCAAAGGTTGCTGTGATTTTGTTTGCGTCATCCAGCCGCCAGGTGTTGGCAACCCCAAGCTTTAGGTTGGTTGGCAAAAAGTATTTGGTGCCGCCATCGCTGTAAGCAATTTTTGAGCCTATGTTAGATATATGCGCGCCAAAAGCAAAGGTGGAACTATCGCCAT
>CBFGNE010000072.1:0-9868 GCA_965649995.1 uncultured Mucilaginibacter sp. | reverse complement strand
TACGGGTTTGTTTATCTTTTTCTAACAGATGTTTAAGCTTTACTTTAGAAACGCCCTGGCTTCCAACCATATCAAACAAATGGAAGCTGTGATACAAAAAGCTTTCAAGGAAAACTCCGCCCAATAGTGCATTCGTATCGGCCGCCATACGGGCAGCATATTTCATTGTCGCTTCGGAAAATTTTAATCCGTCGAACGCTGCGATGATTTTTTTCATAATTGCTATTTGCGAGTAGTGATGCCTGTTTTATTTCTCCTTATTAAAAGTCAATAAGGGTACCTTACCATAAAAGCAGTATTGCTCTGCATTTCCCGGAAACACTACCCTGTCAAGAAACTTCCTGTGCTGATGCGTAAACAGAACCAATACCGATGTTTTGTTAAGTTCTAATACATCGTCTATTTCTTCAAGCACCGTATTTTCAATGTTGATTCTTTTACAGCTGACGTTCACGCGGTATCCCGTTTCTTTTTTTAAGCTTTTTTCTATCAGTTCTTTATCCGGTAATATTTCGTTTAAGCGCGTTAGGTAAAGCATATCAACTTTTGCCTTAACAGGCTGCGCAAAAGCAACAACTTTTTTTAGTTCGGCATCATAGTCCATTAGGTCGGTAGCGTATGAGACTTTGTTAATGGGCTTTAATCTCCATTTATTCGGAACGCTAATTACAGGGATTGGCGAATGAGTAATCAAGTCGCTGGTATGTGTGCCAAATATTTTTTTTATAATTCCAGCCCCGCGTGTGCTGATGCAGATGTATGCGCAATCATTCTCTTTTGCAAAGGCCATTACTTCGGTTACTACGTTCGTATTATGCTTTAGCGCTACCTGGCATTTTATTTTAGGAACATTGGTAGCCCGTTGAATAGATCTAAGAAAGGCAGCCAGCTCTTCTTCCAGATTTTCTTTAGTCTTTTTAACGTAATGGTTATAAGTCTCTGCACTCCACGAAGTAGCCTTTAATACATAAAAAACGTGTAATACAATCAGTTCAGCATCACGTTGTTCAGCAAGCTGCATGGCAAACCGTATGCCGGGCTTTGAGTTTACCGAGAGATCTGTGGTAACTAATATCTTTTCCATTGTTTATATTTTATCGCATGCTAATTGGCCTGCCCATACCAAACATGATCAGGCGCAGGTTTTTATCCAGGTTGTATATATCCGTATAAGTAACAAGTTGCCCGTTGCTGATATCGCAAGTGAGATAAGCTATCTTAAGTGGAATAGCTTTTTTAAGGTTAAATGTTTGTGTTTTTGCTGATGTAAAAGTTTTTTGCATTCTGTTAATTTTGCTGTCATCTCCTACATAATTGAGCATTAGCTTTGCCAGCAATAGCGGGTTATCAATGCGAAGGCTGCTCTGGCTCAATGCCCGCTCGTTCATCGCAAAGAGGGTATGGTCGGGGCTATCGTGCATCGATATTTCATACAGGTTAGGAAACCGAAATACCATTAACCCAAGTGCATTATCACACCCGGCCGATTGCCGGGCGTAATAGTTTTCCGGGTGTTGGGTGATAGCTGCGAGCTGAGCACCTTTGGCGTTGATATACTGGCCGCTTTTATTGTATATGGAGTAATGGTTGCTTTGTAAATAATCATTACTCTTTAAAGCGTTGGGCAGAATAACATTAACAAATACAGACCGCTGGACTTTCCAATCCGGTGCGGTTGTGATGGATCGTATTTCACTTTGCAGAGAAGGGGTTGGGGATTCCGGCCTCCCAACAATTACCTTAAAATTATATACCGAATCGGGCAAATAATATTCCAGTTTGTAAGCAGGGATATTAACCAATAGATAGCTATCTTCATCAATTTGCGCCCAGCGCAATCGTTCCATGTTTAATGCCACCTGTTGCAACTCTCCTTCCGGCAACTCGCCACAGTTATCCATGTAGCGAACAGTATCGCTTAGATAGCGCTGAAGGCGCTCATATTGCTTCGACTTGGGTTGTACAGATAATAATTCCGCCATGAATTTTTCTTTTTCCATTGCATAGGCCAGCACAGATTCTGCGCGAAATGTATTGTTTAAACTATCAATGGCACCAGGGCCAAACGCCGGATTTAAAACCCCGAAGTGTAACTGGTTGATGAACGTAATGATATCGTCGGTAAGCATAATTTCAAACCTGGCCTGTTTAGCCAGCGATACTTGATCCGGCTTTTCAAGTATATCGTGATATAGCGTAGGTAGATGATCGTTGTAGCGGTAGTCACTGTATGATAATCCAAATTGAAGAACACAATCGAGCATTAACATGGCCTTCCACGTTTTGTCCTGGTTTTTGCCCGCGATCCAATAGGGCTGATATTTTTTTTGAGCGTAAAATTTTTTGGTGGATGCAGGGAAACTAAGCCATATACCGCCGCTGTTTAATTGCCGTTGAATTTCAGACTGGAGATCCGCTACTTTTGGCTTAGTAAGCTGTGAGAATGATGCTGGCGAGGCAGGTTGCTCTGAAGCAAAGAATACAATAATAGTTAGTGTTACAGCGAGCAGTGTTTTGCAACGGCCAATAATGCGATGTATTTTAAATGCGGCTTCCATATAATCAAAATTGATTATAATCAAAACGGCGCAGGATGACCTCCGTCAGTTAATTAAGTGATGTAGAACAAGTTGCTCCATTTATTTTCAGGATACGATCCTGCCATCCTCCATTTGGATTATCCTGTCTGCTCTTTTAGCGAAATCAGGATCGTGCGTTACAACCAAAACGGTCTGTTTATTTTCCGCAGAAATATCTTTAAATATCCCAAAAACGATATCGCTATTAGCTTTATCAAGGTTACCGGTGGGTTCATCGCCCATAATAATCAGCGGGTCATTGATCAACGCCCTGGCTATTGCCACGCGCTGTTTTTGCCCGCCGCTAAGCTGATGAGCACTCTTAAGTGCCTGGCTATCTATCCCCAAAACCTTTAAATGTGCCATTGCTCTGTCTTCAATTTGCCCGGCACTATACTTTCCCAGTTTCAGGGCCGGCAGCATCACATTTTTAAGTACGTTAAATTCTTCTATCAGGTAATGAAATTGAAATATGAACCCTATCTTTTCA
Organism: uncultured Mucilaginibacter sp.; assembly: GCA_965649995.1. GTDB lineage: Bacteria > Bacteroidota > Bacteroidia > Sphingobacteriales > Sphingobacteriaceae > Mucilaginibacter. The sequence continues at coordinate 6,799 of CBFGNE010000072.1, read as the reverse complement.
TTACGTACACAAGCAAGCTCGGCATTATTCTTTCGGCTCAATAGCGTGCCGTCCAGGAATAACTCTCCTTCATAATCCGTATCCATTGTAGATAAAATATACAGTAGCGTAGATTTACCACACCCCGATTTACCTGTAATGGAAACAAAGCTTCCCTTGTCTATCGAAAGATCGATATCAGACAGAACGCGAAACCGCACCGGGTCTAAAAAGTATTTATTAATATTTGCTGTATGCAGCACCGGTGTTTTTGTCATTTACCTCTGATAATTGTCACCGGATCGATCTTTGCTGCTTTACGTGCGGGCAGCAGGCCTGCTAAATAAGTAGTTGCCAGCGCAAATGTTATCCCGATAATATAATAAATGCCGCCAAAATTAACCGGGTAGGTTTTAATTGTTGGCAGTGCGGAAGTTTCAAAAGGCAGCCGGCTAATAATAAGTGATAAGGAATAACCCAATAGCAGGCCAACAATACCACCAACTACACCAAGCACCAGGGCCAGTTGAATAAAAATGGCTTTAACATCGGTACCGGAAAAGCCGGTGGCTTTTAGTATAGCAATAGCGTCCATTTTTTCGTAGATCATCATATTTAAAATGTTATAGATGCCAAAACCGGCAACAATTAATAATGTAACGCTAACGCTGTAAGCTATTGTGTTGCGCACGCTGGTGCCGGTTTCAAATTGCGCGTTCGCTGTTTGGATGTCTATAGCATTTACATCAAATAACCTGGAGTATTCTTTTGCAAGTTTCGGTGCAAGCGTTATGTCATTTAGTTTCACCTGTATATCGGTTATATAACTTGCCGGCTTACCCTGCAGTTTTTGCGCTGTTTCAAGAGATGTATAACTCTGTATATCGTCAATTTCGGCTATCCCAAACTGCACTATTCCAACAATTTTCAACGCAGCCCTGTCGCCTTCTGGCGTGGTAACCTGTACCATATCCCCTACTTTTGCAAGCAACTTATCGGCAAGGCCCTTGCCTACTACAATACTGTTATCAATTACCGCAAGGTCGGCAATACTGCCGCCTACAACATTCTCGTTTAAATGAAATAGTTTTTCTTCCAATGCTACATCTACACCGTCTATCACCCCCGATAGCTGAATTTTGCCGCTGTTAAAAAACGCCGTAGTGTTTATCCTGGGCGCGGCATCTATTACCCGATCATCAGCTTTTATAGCCATTAATATTCGTTGAGCGTTGTAAATTTCTTTGCCCCTGTCTTTGGGTTTAACAGAATATATCAGGTTTCGGAAGCCGGTATATTCGCCGGCCATATCTATCGGCTGAACTTTTGAAGCAGCCACAGCATTATATAGCCTGATGTGTGGCGCCCGGTTGGTCACCAGGCTATCCAACATGTTATTTAAGCCCGTCATGAAGCTTATTAGCGCAATAAACATCGCAATTCCGAAAGTAACACCTGCCGCGCCACTATTGACTGCTTCAAGCGTGCTTTCAGCAAGGTTAAAGCGATGCTCAACAAGAGTTTAACTTTCATGTCAATCGGGCCTGTAAATGGTTTCCAGTTCCTTAAGCCCGCGTTTTATCTCTACAATCCGCTCATCATTTGCACCAATAACTACCTGCCGCTTCCTATTGCCTGGTAGCCAAACACGATTATATTTATCAAGATAAGCCCTTGGTATGGTAATAACTTTCCGTTTTGTTTCAATAACAGTATTAACTTCGGCGCTTAAGTTTGGATAAAGCTGTTGAGGCGCATCAACGAATTGCGCATCCACCCTAAAAGTGCGCGAACGCTCATCCATTATGGGGTAAATTTTGTTCACTGTACCTGTAAACACCTTCCCTTTGTAGCTGTCCATCGTTATCTCCACCCGCTGCCCCGTCTTCACCTTAACTATATCATTTTCGTCTACGCTCATTTCTAAATAATAACCACCGGGTTCCCCTATTACAGCTAAAGGCGATTGATTATTTATCAATTCGCCCTTTACAGCGATCACATTAAAAACCAAACCGCTTATTTCGCTTTTAATGGTATAATCATTGCGGCGTTTGGTACTGATTTGGTAATTAGTACCTGCTGTTTGCATTTCAATCTTCAAATCTTTTTTTAACTGCGATAGATTTTTTTTGGCGAGTTGGTAATCTATCCTGGCATTATTGAAATTTAATGAGCGCTGATCGAATTCCGCCCGGGTACCAATCCCTTGGCTCCAAAGGTTTTGTTGCCGGTAGAAAAATGAAGAATCTAACAAAAACTTATCCTTTGCCTGCTGCACCTTATAGATACCCTCCTGTAATTTTTCTGAACCACTTCGGTAATTGTCGCGATTGAATTCGAGGTTGCGCAGCGAGTTTTCAACATTTAAATTTGCTTCAGCGTTATCAAGCGTAAATAGCACTTGTCCCGGCTTCACCGGCTGGCCGGGCACAACATTTACAGTTTTTACAATACCCGGCACTACTGAGTAACTTGTGTATTGCCCGTCTGCCTTTACAATTGCCGATGCATATAGCGATATGGAGATATCGTGTACTGATGCTTTTGTAGACTCCCTGCGTTTAGTGCAAGCACTGATTGTAAGCAACAGCAAAAACCCAAACACGGATAACTTCCTTTTTCCAGTCATGTGAAATTTAGCGATGCATTAATAAGGGAATATTAATAGCGGAATCGTAATTCCGGCGGGCAGCACATTGGTGATCCTTCGCCCCATGATCTGCTCAAAATGGAACCGATGGTTTACCACCGCAAAAAGGTCATTATCCAGGCCGTTTACCATTACATCCATAATCTTTTGAAGATCCCTCTCCCTGATATGATTTAATTGGATAGCGTCGTAATCAACAAATCGCACTTTTTCGTCAAATACGCTTTTAGCGTAGGCATCATCCATGTACGGAAGCCCTTTTGCGGGTACGTTTGCTATGCAAAGGTTTGCATGAAATGGCTTGGCCAGCTCAAATAAAAACTTGATTATTTCAACGCGGCAATACCGCAGATCTGCTAAGTAAGTTAACCGCTTAAAAACCTTCAGTTGCCATCCCAGCGGTATAAGCATCAACGGGCATCTCACCCTGTTCAAAATTCCGTTTATATTGGTACTCCGTTGTACGGCAAGATGATCCATTCCTTTAATTATCAGCGATATTTGGCATCTATTAATCAGTTCAATTACCTGCTCTGCGCCAAGGTCGGATATATCAAGATATGAAACCGGAACTTTTGTTTTTACTGGGGTAGACTTTAGCTTTACAAAGCTATCCTTGTATGGCAAGGTGTTGTGGGCGCGCCCAACTGCAACCAGCGGTATCGAGTGCTGTTTAACATGTGTTTTTACGGTATTGGCAACTGTAACCGTTGAACCAAATATTTCCGCGATTTTTAAAGCGAACCGCAAGGCATGGTTTGCGGCCGGCGAATTGTCATTTATAACGAGCAGTTTTTTCATGGGATAGTGATATTACTGGATTACCAATTTCTATGCGTGCAGATCGGATGGAATTACCAACAGTGGTATCGCTCTTTTCATGATTGTTTTAGTTATACTTGAACCGAACAATTCGTTAAAAAAGCCCCTCTTGTGATGCATAAGCACCAAAAGGTCTGCGTTTGAATTTTCCAGGTAGTTGACCAACCGCTCCACGGTATCTTTGCCGCGAACGCTTTCGTAAGTGAGGCCTGGCATCTTAATTTTCTTTAACTCTTTAAAGAAAGTTTTTTCTTTTTCGGCAGGTAAATGGGTTTCGCCGAATTCGTTTACGTGAACAACTGAAACCTGGAACTTGAAAATGTGGTTTAACTTTTCCAGGTAACGAAGCGCCATTAAATCCGCCTCGTTAAAATCAGTTGCAAATACAATTTTGTGCAAATTTTTAACATTACAGCCAAGCGGATATACCATCACAGGCCGGGTGCTATGGTCCATAACAGATGCAGTATCGCTGCCGGAGAGAAAATGCTCCAGGCCACTCCCCTGTGGCGCGCCCATCACTACCATTTCTATACGGCCCTTATCAATAATCCCCTTCACATTTGAGCCAAGATTGCCCTCGCCTTCTTCTTCATAAATTCTTGGCTGGTGTAATCCTGGCGGAGTTTTTTTTACGATAGCAGCAAGTTCATGACTAAGTTTCAATACTTCCTGCTTATACTCTTGCACCGGGGCAAGTTCACCAACCATCCAGGCCCCGCCGGAAAGATCCGGCATGATGGGCTGGCTTAAAAAGCTATTGAACAGCACAATGTCGGTTCTTAATTTTTCGCTCAAAACAGTGGCAAATTTTGCGGCTTCAGCGGCTTCGTCAGAAAAGTTGGTTAGTACAAGTAACTTTTTCATGATAGATCTTTTTTTAACAAAACTAACTGACTCATTACCTGCATGTAATGACATAAGACACAACAATTATTGACCGTTATCACATAAAAATTTGCTTTAAGTGAACTCTGTAAAAAAGATCATACGAACAGATAATCAGATAGCAAACAAAAAACGGAACCGGCTTACCGGTTCCGCAACGGGTGGCGTTTCCCCTCACAGGATATCACCACCATATTTACCGAAACAGGAATGAATTCCATCCATCGGGTAGTAAAGGGTATAGGTGCCGGTATTTATTACAGCAGATGTACCGCTTATTATGTTATTGGAGGCCCTTATCTGTGCTCAAACCTTCCAGTCTTTTTTACTAATACTATCTTGTATAAAACCAGGTCTATTTTTGCACCAATATCATATTCGTTCTCGGCAATACCATGCGACGGATGATTGTGCGGGTTAATAGAAAGCGGCATGATCCGGTGTATCAGCGCCTGCATAGCCTGTTCCTTTTCCGCCATGTCAGTAATTTCCTCAAACCGACCCCATGCAACCACACTTTGCCAACTAAAAATATTTTGGATATCATCCACCTGGAAACAAATGGCCGGATTGTGCCGCATAATATCGATCTTTTTGCCCGGTGCGCTATGGCTTATCACGCATTTACCATCGTAAACATAGTTTACCGGCACTATATAAGGTATGCCGTTTTCTACGCATGCAATACGCCCGGTAACCTGCTGCTTTAGCAGGATATCTATTTCCGGTAAACTAAGTTCTCCTAACATGGCGTCCTGTTTTTTTAATTTGATTATGCTTCAATTATCGTACATGTAAGGTTACATCCACTGGGCTGCAAAATGGTTAAACTCATGGCGCAGATCATTAAATATTTTTTCTTCGGTTAGGTATCGCTCATGTATCCGGGTGTGCTGCGCGGCGGTACTGTCGGTAACCTGCGTTTCCGTATGCAGCAATTCAGCCTCAATAGCTTCGTCGTTAGCATGGATATCATGCTTTAACTCATTAAGCTGATCTTCGTGAATAATAAACTGGTTTTGAAAATGTTCCACTTTTTCCTGTACTTCCAATGCTGTGTTGTCGGCAGCTATCTCTTCCAGCCGTTCCTGCAGTACCCTAAGTTCCTCTTTATAGAACGTGATGCCCCTCAAACAATCATTGTTCAAATTTTTGATTTGCTTAATATTAACATGGTTTTTCATACTGCAAGTTTATGCTGCAAAGAGTTCTTCGGGAATGTCTGCCGACATGCATTAAGGTGACCCTGGTCACAAAGAGCATCCTCAATACAAGTCGTTACCATTCAGGTCACAGATCAGGCACTAATATCATTAAGAATAACTTATCCGGAGATTTGATGGTTGTACCCTGAAACAATAACTGATCCCAATGCTTGTGTAACTGAGCATCTGCCTGCATAACCTACTGGCAATTAATGATCGCAGTCATTTTTTATGCCATGCCTCATCATTTTAAACTATTAAAGCATACCCTACTTTTACGCTATAACACGAGTTAAAATGAAATTAACCGAAGATGCCAAAAACTACATCTTATGTATCAACGGTGGCTCTTCGAGCTTAAAGTTTGGTATTTACGAAGTCCATTCTTATGCCCTGGTTGCCAGGGGGCAAATCGGACCAATTGGCGAAAACCATTCGTATTTAGAAATAAAGGGCGCATCGGGGCAAATAATTGCACATAAACCGGCTGGTCAAAAAAACATTGCTGCCGCTGTGGATGAGTTGATTACCTGGCTGAAAGAGAATGAAGGTAGTTATCCTATCAGAGCGATTGGCCACCGCGTTGTACAGGGCGGCCCGGTTCACAGGCAGCCCGAGTTGATAACATTGCAATTGTTAAACAACCTGCAGCAATATGTTTATTTGGCACCCAACCATTTACCGGATGAAATAAGCACTATCAAAAAGTTCATAAATGCTTATCCCGAACTAAATCAGGTCGCCTGTTTCGATACGGCATTTCACAGCCAGATTCCGTCTTATGCGAAAAACTACCCTTTGCCCGCCGAATATCTGGAAAAAGGCCTGTTTAAGTATGGCTTTCATGGGCTTTCCTACGCTTACATAATGCAGCAACTAAAAGAGCAGGATGCAGTTGCGGCTCAGCAAAAAATAATCATTGCCCACCTTGGTAATGGTGCCAGTATGGCCGCGGTAGATCATGGTGTAAGCATAGATACTACAATGGGCATCAGCCCTGTTGGTGGCCTTATAATGGGTAGCCGTTGCGGGGATCTGGACCCGGGCGTATTGTTATTCCTGATGAACCAGTACCAAATGGCGCCGGCCGAACTGGATGAATTGCTTAGTAAAAAGGCTGGCTTGAAGGCAATAGCCGGCATCAGTGATGTGCAGGAACTGCTAAAAATAGCCTCGCACCAACCTGAAGCCGAAGCTGCTTTACAGGCATTTTGCTATAGCACCAGGAAATTTATTGGTGCGCTTGCAGCAG
>CBFGNE010000071.1:0-9885 GCA_965649995.1 uncultured Mucilaginibacter sp. | reverse complement strand
AATGCCTTACTTCCGGGTCTTTACCTAAATGACCAACAAGTATTACTTTATTTATTCCAGACATGCCATAAAATAACGGAGAATTATTTAGAAATTAAAAAAATCTTTTATAAATTTAAAAATAATCTTCGGCATGGCTAAATTCTCTAAATTTTGCATGCTGCTGTAAAACCACCTTTCTCTAAAGGTAACCCTTTCCGGCTCCAAGACTATAAAACGAACATGCAAATGCTGGTGCGTAAGTATATGTTTTATAACAGGCGAAAACTCCTTTATTACAGTATGTTTTCCAAAATTATCCTCCATAAATGGCAACTTAAGCAGTTCTTCGGGCGCGATAAGGTTATCGGTTTCTACAAGGGGCAAATCGTACATGTTTGCCCAAATATCGCTTTCATCGCGGTTGTTCATTAATAGCCTTTCGCCCTCCATTATTAACAGATAGTTAAAAAACCGGTGGCGGATTTTTACGGTCTTTAATTTTACGGGCAAATAAGCTGTAGCATTGCTTTTAAAGGCGGCGCAACCAAGCCTTATCGGGCAAATGCCGCAGGCAGGGTTTTTGGGTTTGCAAAGCATCGCCCCAAATTCCATCATGGCCTGGTTGTGCAGGGCGGGGTTGTGTTTATCCAGCACCTCATCGGCCAATGCCTGGAATATCTTTTTGCCTTTCGGCGAATTGATAGGCTCATCAATACCAAAATAACGGGCAAGCACGCGGTAAACATTGCCATCAACTACAGCCCGTGCTTCGTTTGCTGCGAAGGAGGATATGGCAGCGGCAGTATATTCGCCTATGCCTTTTAATTTAATAAGCTGCCCGTAAGCGGTTGGAAATACACCATTATATTGTTGCTGCACAATTTGGGCCGTTTTTAGCATGTTGCGGCCGCGCGAATAATAGCCCAATCCCTGCCATAGTTTTAAAATGTCGCCTTCGGGTGCCGCGGCAAAGTGGCTAACTGTGGGGTATTTCTCGGCAAAACGGTAAAAATAGGGCATGCCTTGCTCCACCCGTGTTTGCTGCAGTATAATTTCTGATAGCCATATAATATAGGCATTTGTAGTATTGCGCCAGGGCAATTCGCGCTTATTCTCCTCGTACCAGCCTGTCAGCTCTTTAGAAAGATCCATCACCAACAAAGATAATTTATCCCTCTCAGTATCATAATTTAAGCCAATAATTGCCGTTTTTGGGGGCTCACAAAAAAAATGCTGCAATTATTTTAATCTTTAAATTTAAAGCGATACTTTTGCAACCCCAAAACAGTTAAGTATTTATACATTTTTAAATAAAAGAAACAGGATATGACCAAGGCAGAAATTATAGCTGAAATCTCTTCTAAAACAGGTATCGAGAAAGTTGACGTGCAGGAAACCGTTGAAGCATTTTTCAAAGTTGTGAAAAGCTCGATGGTAGGCGGAGAGAACGTTTATGTAAGAGGATTCGGAAGTTTTGTAGTTAAAAAGAGAGCTAAGAAAACCGCACGTAACATTTCAAAAAATACTGCCATTATTATCCCCGAGCATTTTGTGCCAAGCTTTAAACCAGCTAAAACTTTTGTAGAAAAAGTACGTAGCGGCAACAAAACTACTGCTAAAGCCAGCAAATAATAAGCAATGAATAAAAAACAGATAGCCGTTTGTGCAATAGTAGTTGTTACTATGGGCTATTTGTACCTGCAACCGGTAAAAGGTTTGGTAAAGTCGGCCGAGGCCGGCGGCAAACCAGCTGCGGGAGCTACAGCGGCGCAGCCTGCGGCAACAGAGGTAACACTAACCTCGGTTACAGCAGCGGCCAAGCCATCTTTGGATGCAGAGCAGGCAAGGCAGATAAGCACCATGGAGGAGCAGTTAAATGCAGCCTCGGATGCGGTGAAGCCATCGATGCAGCGCTCATTAGCTGCTTTATGGGACGCCGCTGTACAACCGGCCCCGGCAGCTTTTTATTACCTGGCCATTGCCCAAAATACCAAACAGTTTGATGATTGGGTAAACGCAGGCAACAGGTTTAACGAAGCCACCAAGCGCTCGCAGGAAGCTAACGAGCAAATTGCATTAAGCGCTAAAGCTGCTGAAGCTTTTACCAATGCTACCAAATTAAAGCCAACCGATTTGGAGGCAAAAACAGGTTTAGGCGTTGCCCTTGTAAACGGTGGCGGTATGCCTATGGAGGGTATTACTTTACTGCTTGATGTAGTAAAGCAAGACCCTAAAAACCACTCGGCACTGCTAAATTTAGGCATGTTTGCCATGAAGAGCGGCCAATACGACAAGGCAGTAGGCAGGTTTAAAACCATGATAGCCATAAAGGAAGAGCTTGAGCCCTACTTTTACCTGGCAGAAAGTTATAAACAACTGGGCCGAAAACAAGAAGCTATTGCAGCTTACGAAAAATGCAAAGAATTGATAGGCGACCCGGTTGAAGGGAAGCGTATAGACGAATTTATAAAGGAATTAAAAAAATAATCACACTTAAAAATTATTATCATGCCAAGCGGTAAAAAACGTAAGAGACATAAAATGGCTACCCACAAACGCAAAAAGCGTTTAAGAAAAAACAGGCATAAGAAAAAATAGGCTATTTTAAATAGCTTAAGTCCCGCAGGTATGCGGGACTATTTATGTTTAGTTTTTTTCCACCCACACGGTGCAATACTGCGCCGTTTTAAGAAATGGAGTAGCAATTGATAAAGGAATTAATTATCGATTCATCCCCCAACGGGGCTACTATTGCATTAATACAGGACAAACAACTTGTAGAACTCCATAAAGAGCAAATCACCAATAATTATACTGTTGGAGATCTGTATTTAGGCCGCATTAAAAAAATTATGCCCAGCCTGAATGCTGCTTTTGTGGATGTAGGATACGAGAAGGATGCCTTTTTGCATTACCTTGATTTGGGGCCGCAGGTACAAAGCCTGCTTAAGCTTACCAAACAAGTACGTAGCGGGGGATACCAATCAAAGCTTTTAGATAACTTTAAGCTCGAGGCTGATATAAACAAAGGGGGCAAGATCTCTGATGTTTTGGCTAAGGGGGTGCTTGTGCCGGTGCAAATTGCTAAGGAGCCCATATCAACAAAGGGCCCAAGGCTTAGCAGCGACCTGTCTATTGCAGGCCGCTATGTTGTATTGGTGCCTTTTTCTGAGGTGATATCCATCTCTAAAAAGATAAAGAGCAATACCGAGCGTAACCGCCTGCGTAAAGTTGTTGAAAGTATCAAACCCAAACATTTCGGTGTAATTATACGCACCGTATCTGAAAGCAAGGGTGTGGACGAATTACAGAAAGACCTGCTGGACCTAATATCCAAATGGGAAACTTTTGTAACCAAGCTGCATGGTACCGAGCCTTCTAAAAAAGTTTTGGGCGAGATTGGCAGAACATCAACTATCCTGAGGGATATTTTGAACCCGGATTTTCAGCACATTTATGTGAATGAGCAGAGCATGTATGATGATGTAAGATCATACATACACGAGATATCTCCCGAAATGGAAGGTATTGTACGCCTGCACAAACACAAAGAGCCCATATTTGAGCATCACGGCGTTGACAAGCAAATAAAAGGCGCTTTTGGTAAAACTGTGAACCTTGCCGGTGGCGCTTACCTGGTTATTGAGCATACCGAAGCTTTACACGTTATAGACGTGAACAGCGGTAACCGTACAGCCAATAAAGAGAACCAGGAAGAAAACGCTTACCAGGTAAACAAGGAAGCGGCTAAAGAAATTGCCCGCCAGTTACGCCTGCGCGATATGGGTGGTATAGTGGTTGTCGATTTTATCGACATGCACAAACCAACTAACCGCAAGGAACTGTTTGATTACCTGAAAGCCCAGATGGCCGATGACCGTGCCAAGCACACCATTTTGCCGCCAAGCAAGTTTGGGTTGATACAAATAACCCGCCAGCGCGTAAGGCCCGAGATGAACATTGTTACCAGCGAGGTTTGCCCTGCCTGTAACGGAACGGGCACCATACGCCCAACAGTATTGCTGCTGGATGATATTGAAAACAACTTCAACTTCATACTGGAGGAGCAAAACGAAAAAAATATTACCCTTTGCGTACACCCGTACATAGAGGCCTACATTAAAAAAGGCATATTTAACCGCCAGATGAAATGGTACTTTAAGTACAACCAGTGGATAAAGGTAAAAAGCAACCCTGCTTACCAGATCACCGAGTTCCACTTCTTCTCGGCTAAGGACGAGGAAATAAAGTTGTAGATGTGCAGATTTTAAATGTGCAGATATGCAGATAAGAAAAGAGCAGATGTTTGAGAAAGCATCTGCTCTTTTTTGGTTAAAACGGTTTACATGGATGCGATGTAATTATTAAATTTGCGCACCCATGAACCTTCACGCAGCGCAACTCATCTCTTTGATTTATAATTACAATAATTATATAAAAAATGGCAACATTCCCGCAGGCTATCTTGATAGCGGCGTGTTTGAAAATTGCGAAACGGTTGGTTATATATTGCTGAGAAACTACGTTAACAGAGCAGGGCTCGATGGCGATATTGTGGCAGCCAATCCAATTAAATGGTTTAAGTTTTTAGAAAAAGAAGGGTGTTTAAAGTTATCGTTACATTATCGGTTACCCGCCTCTTCTGAACCTAAAGAAAGCCAAACACCAGATTCGCTAAAAGGCAGTTTATACATTGAAGCCGTTTACAAAAATTATTCACATTTTTGGTTTTACAGGTGGTTTAAACTAAAAGCATCTGAGAACGATAGCTGGAACGTGAGATATTATCTCGCATACAGGTTTGAAAATACAATAGATGAAAAGGTGAACTTGCAAAATGCGAAAAAGCGATTGCATGATGTGCTACAAAAAAGCATTTTGTTAGCCTCCGACAATGATTTTTTAAAATGGGCCGATATTTTTAGTATTGCTTTTAATGCACTTAACAGCCAGGAGCCGGAATCAATAATTTGGAAAAGCGGACTAATAGAAAATACAGCTGCTTTACTACTGACAAGGCAAGTGCTTTACGCAACGCTTATCGCATTTATTTCATACGACGAAGATATATGGAAAGTAAAGCCTTTTGGTACAAATGCAGGTGCTGCCTTAGCGCCGCTAACTGAAGAGTTTTACGGCGTTATAATTGATGCACTTGTCGCCACGGCAAACGCGCCAGTGTAACGGAAGCAGCATAAAGTATTGGCTTTGAAACTGAATATATGTCCCGCAGGTCATTCGCTAGAAAGCTATACACGCTAATGCTGTTATACAAATATGACCCCCGCAATAAAAGAGAGCAGATGTTTTAATTAGCATCTGCTCTTTTTGGTTAGCTTTATATCATGTTTGGCTACAGGAAATTAAATCGGGCATTGCGAGAGTTAATAAACAAGGCCAGGGAGACCGCATTATCACTGAAGGATATTGCTTATGCCGAAGAATTTGTCGAGGCAGGCGAGCCAGGCCTCGCCTTTGAACAGATTGTGGTGCAATTATATGAATTCTCTATCCCAATAAACGCAGAACTTTATGAGGCGGCTGTGCAATGCGGTACTTTGTTGAAGATACCCGCTGATGAATATAGTTTTCTTAAGGAATTGATTAAGTAACGGCAAGGCACTGATCAGTAAAATCCTAATATTTTTAGCAATTCATCCAATTAATTCATATTTTTGTTCATCTGCATATTGCACATCTGTAATCTGCACATCAACAAATGGCTAAAACTAAGATCGCATATTTCTGCCAAAGCTGTGGCTACGAATCTCCTAAGTGGCTGGGTAAATGCCCCGCCTGCCAATCGTGGAATACCATGGTTGAGGAGGTTTTGGAAAAAGCCAACTCATCGGTACCAGCCTGGAAAGCAAGCCCGGCATCATCTGTAAGGGCAAATAAACCGGTGCAGGTGGCGGATATTACTTTTAAGGAAGAGCATCGCCTGCTTACCCCCGATAAAGAGTTTAACCGCGTACTGGGCGGTGGAATAGTTGCCGGCTCGCTGGTGCTGATAGGTGGCGAGCCTGGTATAGGTAAGTCTACCCTGATGCTGCAACTGGCGCTGAATATGCCTGGGATAAAAGTACTTTACGTATCGGGCGAGGAAAGCGACCACCAGATAAAGATGAGGGCGGAGCGATTGAGCACAGTAGGCAGTGGGCAGTTAGCAGTGGGCAGCAATCATAAATCTGAAATCGGTTCGGATTGTTATATATTGACAGAAACCTCCACCCAAAACATTTTCAAACAGATAGAGGAATTACAACCGGATTTAGTTGTGATAGACTCCATCCAAACCCTGCATTCTGCCCATGTGGAATCTACGCCGGGGAGTGTATCACAGGTGCGGGAGTGTACAGCGGAGCTGCTGCGCTTTGCAAAGGAAACCTCTACGCCGGTGTTTTTAATAGGGCATATCACCAAGGATGGCATGATAGCCGGTCCCAAAATATTGGAGCACATGGTAGATACCGTGCTGCAATTTGAGGGCGACCGGCATCACGTATACCGCATATTGCGCACCATCAAAAACCGTTTCGGTTCGGCATCTGAACTGGGCATTTACGAAATGCTGGGCGAGGGCTTGCGCGAGGTATCAAACCCATCCGAAATACTTTTATCACAACGGGATGAACCGTTAAGCGGCATTACCATATCGGCTACTTTAGAGGGCATGCGCCCTATGCTGATCGAAACCCAGGCTTTGGTAAGTACATCGGCATACGGCACGCCACAACGCACTGCAACAGGCTTTGATACCAAACGGATGAGCATGCTACTTGCTGTGCTGGAGAAACGCTGCGGTTTCCGCCTCGGTGCAAAGGATGTGTTCCTCAATATCACCGGCGGTATCCGTGTAGAAGACCCGGCCATTGACCTGGGGCTGGCTGCGGCCATCATCTCTTCGCACGAAGATATCCCCATCCCAGCTAAAACCTGTTTTGCAGGCGAGATAGGCCTTTCCGGCGAGATCCGCGCTGTAAACCGTGTGGAGCAACGCATCGCCGAAGCGCAGAAACTTGGCTTCGAACAGATATTCATCTCTAAATACAACATGCCCTCGGGCGCAAAAGACAAAAATCGGCTGGACCTATCGCGCTATACCATTGATGTAAAAGTAGTGGGCAGGATTGAAGAGGTATTTGGGTTGTTGTTTGGCTAGGGCAGTCCTAACAAATAGCTGAGCCAATTTATACATCATGTCATCCCGAACGAACTGGCGCTGGGTGGTGAAGTGGCGTGAGGAGGGAACTTCTGCGGTGTGCAAAGCGGATTTACTTCGGCGAATTGCAACGCGTACAAGTTCTCTCCTCGCCCCCGCGTACTATGCCCCCGCTGCTCGTTCGAGATGACATAGCGGGGTGTTGTTGCCTACGATATCCTCACAGTCAACAGCGTAATATCGTCAATAGGTTTACCTTTTATAACAGTGTTGATGTGTTCCATCATAGCCTCGTTAAAATCGTCGGGAGAGAGGCTGCCGTTGGCAATTACAAATTCCACCAGTTTTTCCTCGCTCCAGTTTTTGTAATTCTGCAGTTCGTGGTCCATCAGCCCGTCGGTGTAGTTAAAAAACAGACTGTTAGGTTCAATATCAATCTCGCCCTCGTTTAAAAACGGCAGTTCCTCAAAAGCGCCTATCATAGTGGTACCTAGCCTTAGGGGTATGGCTTCACCATCGCAATACAAAATGGTTGGGTTATGCCCGGCGTTAATATAGTTAAGCTTGCGGGTTTTCTCGTTAAACCGCGCCAAAAACAGGGTGATAAACCTTTCGCCTTTTGTATTGTGAATTACCAGTTTGTTCAGGCGTTCCATTATGGTTGTAAGGTCGTCCTCTATGGCCGCCAGCCCCTGCAGGCTCGCCTGGAAGTTGGCCATAAGCAAGGCAGCAGAGATGCCCTTGCCCGATACATCGGCAATGCACCATAAAAATTCGTTATCGTTAAGGCGGAAGAAATCGAAGTAATCCCCGCCGATATTTTGGTGTGGCAGGTATTTGGCACCCACCTCTACGCCCACCTCTTTATACACCCGCAGCGGGATAAGCATATTTTGCACTTCTACCGCGAGTTCCATTTCGCGTTGAAACCGTTCGGCCTGCAAGCGTTCGCGGAAAAGCTTTTTATTCTCCAGCGCAACCACAATAACGTTAATAAGCGTTTGGATAAACGTCAGGTCGTTATTAAGCATCTCACCGGAGGTTTTAAACTCGCCGATAAGCGCGTAAGCCAATGCCTTATTTTTATGGTAAATAGGGATGAAGTAATCGTAGCCACTTAAAACCGGGTCGGTATGCCCGCTTAAGGACGCCGGCGCTTTAATTTTGTTAAGGTGCGCCCAGGTAGCGTTTAGTACGCTTGCCGATTCTATCTGCCCGCCATATTTAGATATGCAGCTATAAACTTTATCTTTAGCTATCAGGAAGCGGAATTTACCTATCTGCAAATAGTTTTGCAGGATAACCTCCAGCATCTGTATAAGGATAGGCGTTGCGGTATTTTTATTAATTGCCCGGGTGATCTCCAATAATGAGTTCAACTCCGACTGCCGTTTTAACAGCAGCCTTATCAATTCGTCTTCGCCGGAGCTATCCTGGTTGTGTTGCATTATTATAATAGGCAGCCTAAAATAATGATTAATTAGTTCTAAACAGGATTTGTTTGCGTTTTATACACTTAAAATTTAACGCACCACCCGGCCCTTCCAGGAATACTTGCGGGTATTGCCTATAAGCCCAACATATACAAAGTAGATAATGTGTATGGGAATGAGGATGATAAGCAGGCTTACGAGTTTTACCCGCCCAAAAAACGATGCAATAGGCAATAAAAACGCTACCTCGAAAAGGTATTTCAACAAGAATTGCGTGAGGAAAAGTTTAAGGAAGAAAACATCATAAAAGCCCAAAACGGCGTTTACCAGCAACGAAACGTTGAACAGCCATATGCAAACGGCTAATGCCACTATCCATTTATCCTTGTATTTGGTAGATTTTGAGGCCCAACGGCGGCGCTGTTGTAAAAACTCCTGCAAGGTATGCTTGGCGTGTGTGTAAACCACTGCTTCGCGATTTTTTAAAAAGCCGATGCGGTTTGGGTAGCTAACCGCTACTTTTTGCAGCAGCAGCTCGTCATCGCCCGATGCCAGGTCGTCTATCCCTTTAAAGCCACCTACCTCGTAAAAAACATCTTTGCGGTAAGCCAGGTTAGCGCCGTTGCAGGTAGATGCCCTGCCGTTGCCAATAAAGGCAGCGCCGATACCAATAAGATAAGAAAACTCCAGTGTTTGCAACAGTTCAAATAAAGTTTTCTCCTCAAAATAAGTAACCGGGGAAGAGATCATTACCGGGTTGTGGGTTTCGTAATAACTTACGATGGTGCTGAGCCAGCTTTTGCCCATGCGGCAGTCGGCATCTGTTGCTACCATCAGGTCGCCTGTGGATTGGCCAATGGCTTCGGCAATGGCCTTCTTTTTATACGAATTTAGCGGTTTGTCCTCCTTAAGCTGCATCAATTTAATGCCGTGTGCCGCATAACTGCTGATGATGGCGGCAGTATCATCGGTAGAGTGGTCGTCTACAATAATTACCTCTACCAAATGACGGGGGTAATCCTGCGCAATGATATCTTCGATTGTATAATGGATACGCTCCGCCTCATCTCGGGCAGCTATCAGGATGGTAACTTTGGTAGTAAGGCTTGCGCCATCGGTTTTGGGGCGTTTAAGTGCGGCCCATCCTTTAATGAGGTAAATAAGCACCAGCAAATACAGGCCGGTTAAGAACAGGGAAATAATACTATGTACGATCAAAGAATTTTAGTTTAAGTACAAATACAGAACCCATTATAGCCGGTATAATGAGGTTAATTAGCCAGATAGAGGACACCGCTGCAATTATAG
>CBFGNE010000070.1:0-9887 GCA_965649995.1 uncultured Mucilaginibacter sp. | reverse complement strand
ACCTATACCCGAAACCAGCCCACCTAACTTTCGAGCAGGCGGCTGCTTTACCTTTAGCAGGGTTAACTGCCTACCGCGCGCTATTCACTAAAGCACACCTAAAAAAGGGCGACAAAGTGTTGATAGTCGGCGTTGGCGCAGGGACGGGGACTTTCCTGCTGCAATGGGCCGTTGCCGCCGGTGCGCAGGTGTTTGTAACATCGGGCGGTGGCGAGAAGATATTGCGGGCAAAGCAATTAGGCGCAGCGGCGGGCGTAAATTATAGGGCGCAGGACTGGGCGGAGGAACTGAAACACTTCTCGGGCGGCGGGTTTGATATTGTTGTGGATAGCGCCCTGGGGCCCGATTTTAATAAGATCCCCGATCTATGCAACCCCGGTGGCCGCATTGTTTTCTTTGGAGGCACAGCCGGCAATATACCCGAACTGAATGCCCGCCCCATCTTTTGGAAACAGCTACAGATATTGGGTACTACTATGGGTACGCAGGAAGATTTCCAGGCGATGCTCAACTTCGTAGTTAAGCATCAGATAGTTCCGGTGGTGGATGAGGTTTTCCCTTTGGCCAATGCAAAGCAGGCGTTCGAAAAAATGGGCGCATCTGCCCAGTTTGGCAAGTTGGTTATAACAATGTAACATGCTGGAATTAAGGGTAGATGGAATAAAGTGGGAGCTGCCGGATACTGCTACCTTTTATTTGGTAGAGAAGATTGTGCGGCCGGTACGTTACCGGGCGGGGCAGTTCCTCACCTTTATATTTAACCACCATGGCGAAGAGGTACGGCGCTCGTACTCGCTCAGTTCCTCGCCGGATGATGACAGGCTGGCCATTACCGTAAAGCGCATCAGCAATGGCGAAATATCCCGTTTCCTGCTCAGCAAAGTAAAGGTCGGGGATATCCTTACGGCGGCTAACCCTGCGGGGATCTTTACCGTTGGCACCTACGAAGCGGCTAAGGATCTGGTTTATTTTGCCGCCGGCAGCGGCATCACCCCCGTATTATCGCACCTAAAATACATTCTTAACAGGCAGGGAGATAGTAAATTGCACCTGCTGTATAGCAACAGGGATAAGCATTCCATCCTGTTCCATAACGAGCTGAATGAGCTGGTTGCAAAGTACCCCAACCGGCTTAATATCACTTACCTGCTTAGCAGCGAAGCCAACCGGCTGAACAACTATAAGGTGGAGCAGCTGGTAAAACAACAGCTTCTGTACCTCTTAAAGGAAGCTGAATTTTACCTTTGCGGTCCTTTTGCTTATATGCGGATGATCAGCCTTACGCTGCTGTATATGGGCATAGCGGCCAGCCAGTTACATAAAGAGAATTTCGTGCTGGAGACGGTGCCGGTCACCAATCCCCATAAGACCTACCCGCCCCGCAACATTCGCATCAACTATGGGGGCGAGCGGCACGATATAGTGGCCGGCGAGAACCAATCCATCTTGCAGGCGGCCTTGCAAAACGGCATTCAGCTGCCTTATAGTTGCCGGCATGGCATCTGCTCGGCATGCGTGGCCCATTGCAAAACCGGTAAAATTGAGATGGCCAGAAACGAGGTACTCACCCCCGCCGACCTGGCCAATGGTATGATACTCACCTGCACTGGGTACGCCATCACCGAGGATGTGGAGATAGAATATAAATAACACCAATTTCACAAATTGACGCGAATTTCACGAATTTTAAGAAGAAGCAAAAAGCCGCATAGGATGGAACTCACATGCGGCTTTTGTTGTTTAGCATTACCTACGCAGTAGGCTTAGCTTGCAGGTGGCGGTGTGTTTTGCGGTGCGATACCGTGCGCGCCGGTTTGGTTTTTCCTTTTGCTTTTTTTCGTTTCCCCAGCCAGATGATAAAACCTGTTACGGGCAGGCTGGCGCAAATGAGGCTTGCCAGAAACGCGATGATCTTGGTGGTGATGCCCCCAATTTGCCCTACGTGGATATCGTAGTTCATCTCGTTCAATTTTAGCCCTGCGCTCTTCTTTTCGTAGATGTAGGATTTTAGCAACTTGCCATTATACTTATCAAACTCGAACCCGGTGGCATGGGAGTAGCGCATAGATTTAGCATAGGCCCCAACCCCGATTGCGCCCGATAAAGCAGGGTCGTTATGGATCAAAAACATTTCGGCCTGCGGGGCTTGCTTGCGGGCATAGGCAAATGCCAGGTCTATTACGGGTTGCTTGGCCAGCCCCGCCCGTTTCAGCGAATCCGACTTTGGCTCGGTTACCTCGGTATCATAATCTACACGCCCAAGGTTGGCCGTATTGTAAATGGCCTTGCTTACCGGTTCGAAGGCGATGGCCAGCCCGGTGATGGCCAGTATTAAAGCAATAGCGGTAGCATAAAAACCCAGCACGTTATGCAAATCGTAATTAACCCTGCGCCAGCGCCCAGCCCATTTAATGGTGAAGCTGCGTTTGCGGTCGGTTTTGCGTTTTGGCCACCATAGGATGATACCCGTTATCATCAGTACCACAAATATGATCACCGCAACCCCTACCACCCATTTGCCTATGGCCGGCGGCAGCAGTAGATACAGGTGGATATACTCTACAACAATAAAAAAGTTGCTCTGCGGGTTTTCGTGGTGGGTTATTTTGGCGGTATATGGATCCAGGAACACATATTCGTAACCATCGTTGCCTGTGTTAACCAGCACCCCTGCGGGGCGCTCTACGCCGTAATAGTAAATATAATCAGGCGATGCCTTTGGGTAGCTTTTCTTTACCGCAGCTACCAGTGCCGATGGTTGCACATAGCCCTTGCTTTGGGGCGTTACGTGCCGGTAGCTGTACATCGCATCCTGTATCTCGTCCTGAAAACAAAAAATGCAGCCGGTGATACTCACTATAAACACCACCAGCCCGGAGGTAAATCCGAGCCAGCGGTGGCAAAAAAGCATAACCTTTTTAAATGGTGTCATTCGCTAAAATTTGTAGTTGGCGCTCAGCACTACCTGGCGTAAACGCTGCGGGTTAATGGTAGTGTAACCGGTATAGTATTTTTTGTCGCCTAAGTTGTTTACTGCTAAACCGAAGCGGTATTTTGCCTTTTCGTAAAACAAGTTGCTGTTTAATATAGTGTAAGCAGGCAGGGAGAAGGTGCCTTCGCCTGCACTGTTGATGATTTTGTTTTTGCTGGCGTAGTTACCGCCGAAACCAATGCCCAGGCCTTTTATAGCGCTGCCCGGCAAACGGTAGCTTGCATAAAAATTAGCCAAATATGGCGAACCTGCAGTATTTGGGCGGTAGCCGATGATAGAGGCATCGCCACCGGTGTATTTAGAGTTATTGTAAGCAAAACCGCCCACCAGGTTTACCGAAGGGATAGGGTTAGCAACAATCTCGGCCTCGAAACCTTTGCTGCTTTGCGTACCATCCTGGATGCGGCCAAACACGGTAGATGCAGGGTCGTAACGTAAAACGTTTGTGAGTTTAATGCTGTAATAGCTTAGGGTGCTGCTTAATTTTCCGTCGAACAGCGAAAGTTTAACACCCCCTTCTACTTGGTTTGCATTTTGCAGTTCGGCTACCACCGGCGTGCCTGCGCTGTTATTGTAAACCCCCGGGTTGATAAAGCCATTTTGGTAATTAGCAAATAAGGATACCTGCTCTTTTACGGGTTGATAGATCAACCCAAATTTTGGCGAAAAGGCCGTTTGCTTAAACGGTGCGGTGCTTTGCGAACCATCAAGATTATAATTGCCTTTATTTTGGTAATTGTCTACACGGGCACCTATCGAGGCGATCAACCTATCGGTAAGGTTAATTACATCAGATGCGTAAACGCTGTAGGTATTTGTGCGGTAGATGTAGGGATAAGTGTTGGCCGAAGTAAGCGGATTGGCCGCGTTGGTAGCATCAACCAATTGTTTGTTAAAGGTGCCATAATCAAAAGTTGGGTCGTTAATTGGTACTACGCCATAGGCATTGCCAAAATAGATCTGGTGCGAGTTTTGGCGCTGAAAATCAATGCCAACCACAAAACGGTGCCGCATCCCGCCTATGTTGAAATCGCCGTTGATATTTTCCTGTATCTCGGTAGCGCCAAATTTGCTGTTAGCTGTCGATTGGTCGTTACGATAGATGTAGTTATGCTCGCCGGGCAGGTCGGGTAATGGGCTTGTATGCGTAACTGGGTCTGTTGTAAGGCCTATTGCGGTAGCATCGGTCACCAGGTAATAGTATGGGCTGGCACCGTTAGAGAAACTATTCGATTTAGAGAAAACAGTTTGCGAGGTAAGCTTATCAGATATTTTGTATTTAGCTTCGGCATAATAGTTAATGCTGCGGCTGTACGAAGTAACATTATCGTTTGAGTAGGCATTTTTGTAATCGATATCCAACTGGCTAACTTCGCTAACACCAAGGTTTTTTGGCGAGTCGTAGAAAAAGAAGAAAGGCTTGGCGGAGTTGCGGCCATAAAACATTTCGGCCTCTAACAGGAAGGATAGTTTATCGTTTGCTTTGATAACAAGGCTTGGCGCGGCAGCAAACGTGCGGCTTTTACCATAATTCTGAAAACTGCCTTCGTAATTGTAAGCGGTATTTAAACGGAAGGCAACGTTTGCACCAAGCGGAGCGTTCAGGTCTACCGATGTACGGTTAAGATCATAACTGCCTACGGTGTGGCCAATTTCTAAACCAAAGCTCTCGTAAGGTTTTTTGGTTACCCTGTTTATCAAACCACCAAAAGAGGTTAGCGTACTACCAAATAAAGTTGCCGATGGCCCTTTTATAACTTCCAGTTTTTCTAAGTTAGTGGCATCTATCCCGCTGGTAACCAAGCCTGCAATACCATTACGTATAGTGGTTTGGGTTACAAAACCGCGTAAGGTAAAGTAGCCGCCTCCATCGCCGGCGCGGCTGGTAGCATCCCACATTTTTTGGATGCCCGGTGCGTTGCGCAAGGCATCTTCTACATTGTAAACCTGCTGCTCTTTCAGCAACTCGCTGGTAACGGTGCTGTAGCTTTGCGCATTCTCCAGGTTTTCCAGGGGGATCTTCGCGGCATCAACGCTTACTTTACGGGTAAAACGGTTGGCGCGGTTGGCTATCACGTTTACCTCGCTCAATTGCGAGAGGCTGGCATTAATGGTTATCTGCGGAACGGCGGTTGTTTGTCCGGCGGTAACGGAAACCGGTATTTCAACACGCTGCACCCCTACGTAGGAAATAATCAAGGTATATGTACCAGTGGCGGCTTTAAAAGAAAACTCGCCCGCAGCATTGGTATTGCTGCCATAACCAGTACCTATTAAACCAACCGAAACGTTTTCGGCAGCTTCGCCTTTGGCGGTTATTACCTTACCGGTAACGGTACCCCGGCCTGTTTGTTGGGCGTATGTATTTTGAGGGTTTAATGATGCGAGGATAATTGCAATGGCTGCAAAAAGTTGTAAAAAAGCGAGTCGAATTTTATTCATTTTATTAAGACTAATTATAAATAACGGGTCAAAACTACATGAAGATGGCCATAGATGCAAATCTATTTAGAATTATTATAAATAATGTTGCGTTTATTTGGTAGTTCCCTTTACCCGCGAGGCATTATCCTTGGCAAAAGTCTCCCATCCCGAGTAGGATTTTTTGCTTTTGCCCGCAGAGGTAGGTATTCGTTGAAAGGAGTGGCAAACCGCTACGGCTAATCCGTCAGTTGCATCTAAAAAGTCGGGCGTTTCTGTAAATTTCAGCAGGGTTTGCAGCATGGCGGCAACCTGCTCTTTGGTGGCGTTACCGTTGCCGGTGATAGATTGTTTTATTTTGCGGGGTGCGTATTCGGTGATCACAATATTGCGCGACAGGGCGGCGGCTATGGCCATCCCCTGCGCCCTACCCAGTTTTAGCATTACCTGGATGTTTTTTCCGTAGAAGGGGGCTTCGATGGCAAGGCAATCGGGCTTGTAGTTATCTATCAGGGCAACGGTTTTTTCAAAAATGCGTTGCAGCTTCAGCATATGGTCGTCAATCTTTTCCATCTTCACCACGCCAAGGCTTATGAGTTCTATTTTAGTCCCTTTTTCAAGCACCAGCCCGTAGCCCATTACGGCCGTGCCGGGGTCTATGCCCAAAATAATACGTTCCTTGTTGTTTAGTACCTCCATCTGCTGGTACAAAACTAAGCTTTAAGCAATGGATTTATGCAGTATACCGATATATTCTTCGCGGCTTATCATCATAGCGCCCATGCTTTCGAGATGGTTGGTATGTACCTGGCAGTCTATCAGCTCATACTCGCCTGTATTGCACACCCAGATAAGGGCGGTTTTCGATGCATTACTTACCAAACTAAACATGCTTTCGCCGCAAAACACGCGGCCAACTTTTACGCCGTATAGCCCGCCAACTAAACGCCCATCCTGCCAAACCTCAACAGAGTGCGCATGGCCTTTGCGGTGCAACTCTGCATAAGCGTCCTTCATTTCCTCGGTTATCCAGGTGCCATCCTGCCCCTCTCGTGTTACGGTTGAGCAAGCCGCCACAACATCGTTAAAACTTTGGTTGGTGGTTACCGTAAAGGCGCCCGAGCGCAAAACCTTCCGCATCGATTTAGAGATATTTAACCGGGCAGGCATCAACACAAAACGCTGGTGAGGCGAATACCAAAGGATTGGCTCACCAGCGCTATACCAGGGGAATATGCCGTTGGCGTAGGCCAGTAGCAGGCGTTGGGTAGAGAGGTCGCCGCCTATAGCCAAAAGCCCGTCCTCTTCTGCAAGGGCGGGCTCCGGGAATAGTATGCGCTCATCAAGCCTGAATATCATTAGGGCAAATTTATGCCTTCTTGCGTATTACCAACTTTTTATTTTGTGCTTTGGCCACGGCGTCCATGTACACCTGCATCTCAGTATATTTTGCCGCCGGCACTACATGGCTGGTCAGGTTAAACTTTGCAGCGCTCACCACTTGGTTTTTAGCTGCATTATAAATGTAATTCACTTCGTAATTGCCGTAAGTAAACTTCAGCGACTGGTTGGCCGGCAGGGTTTCTACTTCGAAACCCTCAGGCAGGTCTATCGTAGTAACGCATGATTTTTGCAGCGGATGGTCGAAATAAAAATCGGTTTTCCGTTTTTCCAAAACAGGTGCGGTAAATCGCCACAGGTCGAATACACGCGGGCGGTAGAAATTTTTATTGCCGGCAGATATGTCGCTAAATTTTTCATACTCCAGCTCTACGTCCACTTCCTTTACTCCATCTTTATCAACGGCAGGTACCAATTCTAAAACTGTGGGCTGTTTCATATTCAGCATCCTTATCAGGTACTCTTTTTGTTCATCAGTTTTCATGGATGCGATGCCAATATACTGCGACCGGTATTCGCCGGTGTTCAACATTTTCACCTTTGCCTTTGCGCCACCATTGGCATCAAGCACAATATGTACTTCGCTGTTGAACTGGTTATCTGCTCCTGTGCTTTTGGGCGTATTCACCAGTTTGCCGCCATCCTCGGTTATTAGCAGGGCGTTACGGTTTTCGGTAGAAGGGCCAAGTTTGCCAAAAGGCGCGGTGCTACTTGTACATTCCAGCCAGGTAGTGTCGCCTTTAAACGGTATACAAAGTATTTCATGATTAAAGCGGTTCATTGGGAATGAAACATCTGCAGGCTGCTCATTCTCACCGGCGCGGATAATAGCATAGTACGATGGTATATTCACCGCCTTTAAAAGGGTATACATGTAATTAGATAGAGCTTTGCAATCGCCGTATTTCTTTTCGTCTACAAACGTAGCAGTGAATGGCCGTAAACCGCCTATACCCAGTTTTACGCTAACGTAGCGCATATTTTGCTGCATGTATTCGTAAAGGAATTTTGCTTTCTCTCTATCTGTCTTCAAACCTGCCGTCATGGCCTGTATCTCTGCTACCCGCGCAGGGCTAAGGGTACTTACGTCGGCATTAAGCGTTTGTATCCATTTGCCAAAATTCTGCCAACTGCTAAAATCGCCCTGCATGCCGTAATATTCAAACGCGCCGCCGGCAAAGTACACTTTAGGCAGTATTTGCCAGGGTTCGGCACCATCTTCTAACTTAATGGCTTTTAAGTTAGCAACCGTCCACAAATACGTGTCGGTATTGCCCGCCGTTGTTTTTTGAGGCTTAATCTTTGTGTTCCTGTTCAAGTACCTAAAACCGGCGTTATTATCTATCGAGATGCGGAAATAATTATTTTGCACAGATTGCTCGTCGCCCTGTATCGCCCATTCGCCAAAGTCCATTTGGCTTTTAACGTCCTCATCGTAAATAAATTCAACCGTTGCGGGGTAACTGGCAATGGTATGCTCAATAATCAGCAGCCGGTCGTCACTTACAATGGTCTCGCTTGATACTGCAGAATGATCGTACATATCCCCTTTTTTGTACTTCTTGATCATTAAGCCGGCAGCATTATAAACTTTCATCTCAAAAGAACCTACCGAGCTAAATTTTTTATTGTAAGATAGTACCTGTTGCGCCTCATCGTTTGCCTTCTCGTTTAATATAGTGATGATGCTATGTACCTGGCGAGTTGCTTTGCCGGGCCCCTTAACGGTTACATCCTCCATATAATAGCGCATAACAGAATTTGCATCCTCCTTCAACGAATCGGGGATGGTTGCGGCCAGGTAAAGGTCGGCCGGTATTTTTTTATCCTGGGCCATTACAACCTGGCTTATGCCGAGGCTTAGGGCAAAAATTGCCGATAGAAACTTGAACCCCTTCATGCTATGATTTTTTTAACACGATCTGCTCGTTCATCATTTCGTACATCTTCTTAAAAAACTCATGAAAATCGGGGTAATCCTCTTTAAAATACATGGATTTTTTATAATCGATAACGTAGCGTACCCCTATCGATCCCTCCTGCTCGGCAACCATACGCCTAAAAGTAATACTGGCATCG
This sequence comes from uncultured Mucilaginibacter sp., assembly GCA_965649995.1. GTDB lineage: Bacteria > Bacteroidota > Bacteroidia > Sphingobacteriales > Sphingobacteriaceae > Mucilaginibacter. The sequence continues at coordinate 994 of CBFGNE010000070.1, read as the reverse complement.
GGCATTGTCATGCTGGCGTTTTTTGGCAGCGACTCTACTTTATAACCAGCCGGCATTTTAAAAGTACCAATAAGCGTAAAGCCGCTGCGGTACCCAAAGTCTATATCGGTAAGGCGGCTCATGCTTAGGAAGGGGCTGGTTTTAGCAGTGCCGAGTATGTTAGGGTTTAAATAAATATAGTTATCGTCAGAACCGGTAAGGTCGAGGTCAAAATCAATAGATTCTTTTAACGGCAAAGTATCAACATCCATATCCTCCAGTTTTATAGCTGATATTTTCAGGTTGTTATCATCGTCGCGCAGGTAATCAATAAACTTCTTTTCGCCGTCGGTTTTATATTTCTGCACAGCGCTTACCTTCTTATAGCCATAATTTACAACACTGGCGTTTCCTGCTACCTTACTATCCGGTTTTATAACCGCATTCAACATCACAAACTGCTTAATAGAGTTTGTATTTTGCAGGAAGACCATGTCGTAGCTGTTCGCTTCCTTATCCATTGCCAACCCAAAGGTATTAAGCAGGTTGCGCGGTATATGGTTGTACAGGTTGTACTTATTGGTAGCATCAAGCACGTACAGCTTAGCGCTATCCACAGGTACATACGCCACCAGGGTATTGAATTTGTAAGAGTTTGGATACGCCGGGTTTACCTTGCCATTACCGCGGGTGCTTGCAATCATGGGGTAAACTTTAACGCCCGATTTTTTTAGCAAATGGCAAACCATCATATTAATTTCGCCCGAGTTGCCGGTTTTTTTATCCCAGGCTTTACCTATGCCGGCATCGGTGTATTTATCATACTGCTCGTTCCATTTCATAGCATTTTTTACTTCGCCAAAAATGTAAGCTATCTTTTCGTCGTCGGTTTTAAGCGCCTTTGCTTTAGCTATTATAATTTCTTCGCCGGTGAGTTTTTTGCCCAGTTGCCCACCCAGATCTTCACTCTCCATTAAGTTTGCGCCAACCTTGTTCCACGTATCCGAAAAGTTTT
>CBFGNE010000069.1:0-10073 GCA_965649995.1 uncultured Mucilaginibacter sp. | reverse complement strand
GCTGTTTATTTACCACCGTGAAGCGCAGGACAAACCCGAGCCGGCCCGCACTATCCTGTCCGACCAATTTGAGATCATCGAAAAAAAGCTTTGGTGGATCATTGCCACGCCAAGCATGTACCTTGTTATATTGGCCGGCGCCACCATGTTGCACCTAAACCCGGGGCTGTGGAAGATGCCCTGGCTGCATGTAAAACTTACCTTTGTTTTGGGCTTGATAGTATACCACTTCACCTGCCAAAAAATAATGAAGCAGATGGCAAGAGGTATTTATAAATGGACCTCCATCCAATTGCGCCTTTGGAACGAACTGGCAACCATACTGCTTTTCGCTATTGTGTTTTTAGTGGTGCTGAAAAGCGCTGTGAACTGGATCTTCGGCGTAATCGGCATTATACTCTTCAGCCTCATCATCATGTCGGCCGTGAAGATTTATAAACATTTTAGGGAGCGCTAAGCCTTCAGCATAATTCACCTAATTTTGGGTTATTGAGCTTTATTCCTTTTTAAAGTTATTTCTTGGGTGGAATTGTTTTGGGCGAGAGCGATTTCTCTAATGTCAATTACCTCAAATTTTTCAACTGCACCAATTGTGTTAGAAATCGATAAGTAGGTTTTCTTCTTATTTAGAAAAATATTGAAGCGGTAATAATCAACTTTAACACTCGCGGAACTCGGCTCTTTACAGATTTGAGATTTCGATAACACGAAAGCATTTTTATTGTAAAAAGTCCAATTGACAAAATTGCAACAGTTAGAGATTTGATAGAAGTAATTTATGTTGCTATAAATACGTACGGTATCCGACTTAAAATAGGAACTGTCTTGATTGCAAATAGTCCATTCACTATTTCCAACTGAAATGACACCTTTTGACGGCTGGTCAATGCTTTCCTTAAATAGCCTGCGTAACTGCTTAATGTCCGCTCCTGGCTTTTGGCCATATCCTGAAGTAAAATGAAGACTTAATATAGCTATGATGCCTAATTTGACGGTGCATTTCATAAGTTAAACTCATCAAAGGTAGTCATCATAAAACTTTACCTTTCCCTGTAAGGATAGGATTGACTTTTGACTTTCGATGTTTATCAGAACCTTTAGCGCTTTTTCAATCAATTCTTTTTTGTTTGATATACCGCTTATCTCCTGTGCTTCCGTCAGTAAATTTTCATCTATGTCAATACTTATTTTCATAGTACTAATATAACAAATTCTTATTTCCCCCTCACGGCTATCAAAACACTATTCCTGCCGCTGCGCACATCCGGATTTAGCCCAACTGTCATTAAAAATTTGCCCGAGTACGTTGCAGTGCCAATGCTGGAGCGCTGCCCCGGCATCATGTTCACTTCGCTTACTTCGTACAATTTATCATCCTGAAGGCCTTTCATTTTAATAGGCAGATGGCTGCCCGCCTGATAGCGGTTGTTTACCAAATAATTGAACATGATAGCGCTGTTTTTAGCCGAATCTACATACATAATAGCTGCTACATCGTTCGTGCGCGGGTCTTGCAGGCGGTATTGACCGCCGTGCCAAATGGCTTCGCTAAACTCTTTATAGGTAGCAAGGGCACCTTTGCAGTAAGCTAGTTCTTCGGGTTTCAATTTGCTCACCACAATATCAAAACCCAGTTTGCCCATCATCGCTACATCCGTACGGAATTTTATGGGCTGCTTGCCCCAATCGGTAACGTGGTTGCTGCTGGTAATAGCAGGGTAAAAGTACGAGTACTCCCACTGGATAAACACGCGCTCAATTGGGTCGGTATTATCGCTTGGCCAAAACTCGGTGAAGTACTTAAGCGCGCCGTAGTCTACCCGGCCACCGCCGCCGCTGCAAAGCATCATGGGTATTTTAGGGTATTTGGCCCGTAGCCTGTCCAGCACGCTGTATAGCCCGCGCACGTAGTCTGTATAAAAGTTTCCCTGGTTTTTCTGGTAGGGCGAGTACGCATTGTACATCAGCGCATTGCAATCCCATTTAATGTAGGCCAATTCGGGGTTCTCTACAAAAAGCTTATCCACCACGCCAAATACAAAATTCTGCACGGCGGGGTTGCTAAGGTCCAGCACCAGTTGGTTGCGCATGTAAAATTCGGGGCGGTTGGGTTGTTTCACCACCCAGTCGGGATGTTTTTCGTAAAGTTCACTTTTGGGGTTTACCATCTCAGGCTCTACCCAAATACCAAACTTTACGCCGTTCTCTTTTGCCTTTTTTGTTAAAAAGGGTATGCCTTCGGGTAATTTAGCTTTATTCACTTCCCAATCGCCAAGCCCTGCATGGTCGCCGTTGCGCGGGTATTTGTTGCCAAACCAGCCATCATCCAGCAAAAACAGGTCTACGCCCAAATCTTTAGTGTCTTTCAGCAAAGCCGAAAGCTTGTCATTATTAAAATCGAAGTAGGTAGATTCCCAGTTATTCAACAGCGTTAAGCGCGGGCCCTGCCCGTCCAGCACCTTGTATTTGCGTGCCCAGTTTTGCAGGTTGCGGCTGGCCTCGCCTTTGCCCTTATCGCTTAGCGTGTAAACAAACTTGGGGGTTTCAAAAGCTACGCCGGCTTTTAGGGTGTAATTGGCGGCATAGTTATTCATCCCGGCTATCAGGCGCAGGTTATTGGTTGGGTCAACCTCCAGGTCTATACGGAAATTACCGCTCCATTCCAGGTTGCCGTAAAGTACCAGCCCTTCGTCTTCACCGGCAGGTTTGTTAAGCGATACCATAAATACCGGCGGTAGAAAAATATCCGCACGCGAGCCTAATTTGCTGTCTAATGTTTTTATGCCGTGGTTTAATTGCTCTTCCTCGGGGCGCATTTCCTGTGCCCATTCGCCGTGGTAATGGTTCAGCCAGTAACTATCGGCCTGTATGTACAGGTTTGCCGAGGCATATTTATTAAGCACTACATCTTTTTTTTCGTGATGGGTGATCACGCTCCATTGCTCGGTTACGTTTTCGTTGTAATAAGTTTGGTAGTTGAGGGTAACTTCAAAATTGTAAAGCGAATCTTTTAGGCGGATGCTCAGCAGCGATACATCCTCGCTTATCTTAGTAATGTTGTGGCTTACATACTGTAGCTCCAGCGATTTATTGCCATCGGCATGGGTAACTTCAATAGCAGGCTCCAGCAGGTTATGCGTGCCGGAGGTTGTATACGCGGAGTTATAAACATTATCGTATCTATCCTGCTTTACTACTTTAGGCACTAATAAATACTCGTTTTTATCCGATAACTTGCCACCAAAATAAACCATGCTCAACCGTTTATCATCGCCCACGCGCAGCACAATGGCGTTGTTTTTTGTTTCGATGGGGATAACGGCAGATTGTGCATTGGCAGTAAAGGCCTTTAATGTTAACAGGGTAATTATTGCACAAAAGCGCAAAAAAGGCTGGGCTAAGAAATTCATATCAGGTATATATTGGTTGTTTTATTTAGCGGAGTAAATAACCCCGTCCTTCATTACAAAGGCAACTTGCTTAACGGCTTTAATATCTACGGATGGGTCGCCATTTACGGCCACAATATCGGCTAAATAAGTCGGTTTAATATTGCCCAGCCCTTTCAATTCAAAAACTGCGGCATTAACAGATGTGGCAGACCGCAGTACATCTAAAGGTTGCATGCCATATTCTACCATCAGCACCATTTCGCGGGCGTTATCGCCGTGGGTATATACGCCTACATCGCCGCCCATACAAATTGTTACGCCGGCTTTAAGGGCTTCGCTAAAAATATATTTTTTGGTCTTTACGCTTGCCGGGTCCGGGTCGGTGCCCTTTTTCCAGCCGCTGTAAGTGCTATAGGCTTCTGTTGCCGATAACGTGGCGCATAACGCGATTCCTTTAGCTTTCATTTGTTTAAATAGCTCAGGTGTGCCGCCGTCGCCATGCTCAATGGTGCTGGCTCCCGCCAATATCGCTCTGCGCATACCCTCTTCCGTACTGGAATGCATTACCACCTGCCTGCCGCTGCTATTGGCTACCTGCACAGCGGTTTTCAATTCATCCAAAGTAAAAGTTGGCGTGGTAGTGTCGTTGGTTCCCCAAAGGTAATCGGCATATATTTTCACAATATCGGCACCATAACCAATCTGCGAGCGTACAACATGGCTTATGCCGTCAATACCATCGGCTTCTTCGCCACCTTTTATCAGTTTAAGGTCGGTAACCTCAGTTTTTGGTCCATAACTGCCGGTTGCTACAATAGCCCTGGTGGCAACCAGCATACGCGGCCCCGGGATAATGCCTTTATTGATGGCTGTTTTAAGGCCTACATCGTCATAAGCCGCTCCCTCGGTACCAAGGTCGCGCACGGTGGTAAAGCCTGCCAATAAGGTGGCTTTTGCATGTTGTACGGCGCGTGCGGTGCGTTCTGCCCGGCTTTCGGTAAGTACCTGGTCGTCCCAGCTGGTTTCGTTATAGGGGTGCAGGAAGAGGTGCGAATGCCCTTCTATCAACCCCGGCATTAAGGTGGAACCTTTGAGCTCGATAATTTTTACGCCCGCAGGCACTTTGATGGTAGAGGCTTCGCCAACGCTGGCTATTCTATTGCCTTTTACCAGTACCCACCAGCCGGCATGCATTTGCTGCCCGTCGAAAACGCGGTCGGGTTTAAGCAGGGTGAAAGTGTCCTGGGCAAAAAGGGATGGGCTGCTAATTAAAATGGTGATCAGTAAGGATAATAATCTCTTCATAAGTTTTAGGTATTGGTGTGTAAGTTAGGAATTATACAGGCATTGACAGAAATAATAAAGGCATTTTTTATATCGATGATCAATTTCTCAGTAGCAGCCTCTTTATCATCTATATTAGCAGGATCAGAAATGCAAAGGCCGAATACTTTCATAAATAAAATTAGTCAAAATTATTTTACAACCCATGCAACCATTTTATTCGGTTTCCCATCTTACCTTTAAATGATGCGTTTGGAACCTAAGCTTACTATTGACGAACTGGTACATCGGTGCAAAGCCGGGCAACGTAAGGCACAGGAGTTGCTTTACAAGTTGCTGGCTGCAAAAATGATGGGCGTTTGCCTGCGGTATGCTGCCGACCGGATGGAAGCCGAAGACATGCTGCAGAATGGCTTTATCAGGGTGTTCCAAAAGATAGAAGACTACCGGGGCGAAGGTTCGTTTGAAGGATGGGTAAGGCGGATAATGGTGCACAGTTCGATAGAGTATTACCGCAAACACCACCGCATGATGCAGGTTGTAGATATCGAAGAGGCAGGGCAGGAGCCATCGGTAAATGCAGCGGCAGCATCAAGCCTGGAGGCGAAGGATTTGTTAGTACTGATAAAAACCCTTTCGCCGGGGTATCGGATGGTGTTTAACCTTTATGCTATCGACGGCTATTCGCATAAAGAGATAGCGGAGATTGTGGGCATTAGCGAGGGTGCCTCCAAATCGCAGCTATCCCGGGCGAGGGCTATTTTAAAAGAACAAATATTGAAGGCTGAAAAAAAAAGCTATGAATATGCAGGATAAAGAATTTGATGAATTGTTCCGTTCGAAATTGGAAGATCTCGAAGTAGCGCCGTCAAAAGGCGTATGGGATAATATAGCTGCAGAAGTAGTTATCGGCAGGAAAAACCGTTCGGCATTGCCATTTATTAGTATAGCTGCCAGTGTACTGGTATTGGTAACCGCAGGCGTATTTTTTATCCCGAAATTGAAACAGGATGATGTAAAACCGACAGTAACAGTTGTTGTGAAACATGCGGATACTGCCGGGGCAGATGTAGCCCCCGCCCAAATAGAGAATGCTGTTACCGAAACCCGATCAGCGCAAATTGCAGCTGTAACAGTAACACATAAAGTGCATCGCGTCAAACCAGCCATTAAAAAGCAAAACAATGGCCTGCCCGCTGTAAATGTTGGACAATTAGATACAAATCTGAAACAAATTGCACAAATCCCGCCCGCCACTGCCCGGCAAAATGAGGCGGTTTTGGCAGCAGTTAAACCGGATAATACTGCCCCCGCAATTGCTGCGCTACAAATTAACGACGAGGTGAAATTGAAGCCGATTACCGCTTCGGCGGCCCATGATCTGCCTGTGAAAACTATCGCTGCTGCACAGCCCAAAAAGCGCCGCATCCGCAGCTTTGGCGATCTGATTAACGTAGTAGTAAGTAAAGTAGACAAACGCAAAGACAAGCTGATAGAATTCAGCAGCAAAGACGATGACGAATCGCTGGTGACCGGTATTAACCTCGGCATCATAAGGGTTAAGAAAGAAGAAGTAATAGCAACCAATAAATAACCATGAAATCAATCATATTTTCGCTCATCATATGTTTTTGCGCATCCACCCTGTTTGCGCAAACCGATACGATAAAAACACGGCATACCGAAGGTGGTGATGCTGATACCATTATCATTATTAAAAGTAAAAAGAAGCACAAATACAAATTTGGTATTGGGCAGGATGCCGCAGAAGTAAATATCAATAGCAACGATAATGATACTACTTATACGGCCTCAAAGGCACCGGGATTTTCGTTAGGGCTTACCTTTACCAGGTTTGATATTGGCTTAACCACGCTGAACGATAACGGCAGCTTTAAGTTATCGCCTCAAAACCAGTTTTTAAATTATCGTTCGTGGCGGAGCAGCAGTATTGGCTTTGATGTGCTGCAACTAAGCTACCGGTTTAGTCCCGCGTTCCGGATATACACGGCTGGCGGGTTCGACTGGTTGAACCTGCGCTTGCGCGAACGCGGCACCATCCTGCGCGATCAGGACGTGCTCACCTTTGTGCCCGATGATATCAAATACAAAAAAAACCGGCTCTCTGCCAGTTACCTGCGGGTGCCAATAGCCTTTGATTTCCGTACGCATGACGACGACGGACGCAGGTTCCACTTTGTTGGCGGGCTGGATATGGGCGTACTGTTAAGCAGCAGTTTTTTGCAGGAAAGCGAAGAAAATGGCGACCAGAAACGCAGTGGCGATTACCATTTCACAAAATTCCGTTATGGCCCCTTTGTACGTTTAGGATACGGTGGTATTGGCGTATTTGCCCGTTATTACATGAACGATATGTTTGACGATAGCCCGGCGCAAAAAGGCTTACGCAACTTCTCCTTTGGCATGAGCGTGGGCTGGTAAAACGGAATCGTATTGAGCGGGTTTTTACGATTAAGGAACGAAAGATTTAAGGATAAAGGTTTCGATAATTTTCTTTGTTTTTCTTTAAAAATCTGTGGAAATCCGGTAAATCTGCTTAATCCCGATTATCTTTGGGCAAATGGCAGATATACCTTTTTTGCAGGCGGTTTCGATAAGTAAATTGTATCCTGGTGTAACCCAATCGGGCGTAAAAAATATCAGTATTGAGATAAAGCCCGGCAAAATAACGGCCATCATAGGCGAAAGCGGTAGCGGTAAAAGTACGTTATTACGCATGCTGTACGGCTTGCTATCTCCCAACAAAGGCGGGGTTTATTTTAAGGGCGAACGCATTTGGGGCCCCGAAGAAAAACTGATCCCCGGGCACGACCAGATGAAAATGGTTACCCAGCATACAGACGACCTAAACCTTTTTGCCCGCGTGTGGGATAACGTAGCGGCCATGCTACCCAGCACCAATGTTAAGCTAAAGGAAGAAAAGACTGAGGCGGTACTCACCCAGCTCAATATGATGCAAATGGCCTACAAGCGCGTTGCTGACCTTAGCGGCGGCGAAAAACAACGCGTTGCCATTGCCCGTGCCATTATCACCCGCCCGCAGGTGCTTTTTCTAGATGAACCTTTTAACCAGGTAGATACCTCGTTTAGGGAAGGGCTGCAGCACGATATCCGCCAGATAGTACGCGAAAGCGGTATTACCGTAGTAATGGTATCGCATGACCCTGCCGAGGTGCTTTCTATGGCAGATGAACTGGTGGTGATTAGAAACGGTGAGATAGTTGAAGCCGGCCCGCCCAAAGAACTTTATCAAAGCCCGAAGCAACTTTACACTGCCGAACTGCTTAGTAACTGCAACGTGCTTAATGCATATGAGGCTAAACTATGCGGAGTAACAACCGAAAAAGAATTTGTGGTGATATACCCCGAGTGGATAAGGCTAAGCGTATCGCCGGACGCCATCCAGTGGACGGTGCGCGAAGTGTTATTTAAGGGCTTTTATGAAGATTTGCTGTTAGAGTACAGCGACCTGATCATCCGCGTGGTAAATGGCGAGAACGGGCGATTTGCCATTGGCGACACCATCGGGATAAAAATTAAGAAGTGGCTGGAGTATTGAAGTAGTTCATGGTTGATGGTTTCTAGTCTATAGCTAAACCGCAGAACAAATTGACTAAAAACAGCAATGGCGCAATGAAATTGACTTCATCGCGCCATTGCTTATAAATCGTATTAATTATATCTCGAAAGACGACAATTGTACAAACTGTTGTACGCGTGCGGCAACTTCTTCGTCGGTTAAGTTTTTGATCTTTTCGGTACCAAACTTCTCTACACAGAAAGAGGCTAATGCCGAGCCAAAGATGATGGCATTCTTCATGTTGTTAAAATTTACCGTACCAACTTTGGCCATATAACCAATAAAGCCGCCTGCAAAGGTATCGCCGGCACCGGTCGGGTCAAAAACTTCGGCCAAAGGCAGGGCCGGGGCCGAGAAGATATGATCCTCGTGGAATAGCAATGCCCCATGTTCGCCTTTTTTAATGATGAGGTATTTTGGCCCCATCGCCAATATTTTTTTTGCAGCTTTAACTAAGGAGTATTCGCCGGATAGCTGGCGAGCTTCGGCATCGTTAATGGTAAGCACATCAACCATTTTAATGGTGTCCAGCAGGTCGTCCAGTGCAATATCCATCCAGAAGTTCATCGTATCCATTACAACGAGCTTGGGGCGGTTTTTAAGGCGCTTAATAACCGTTTGCTGTACCTGCGGGCTAAGGTTGCCCAGCATCAGGTATTCGCAGCCCTGGTAGCTTTCGGGGATTATCGGGTCAAAATCAGCCAAAACGTTCAGGTCTGTCACCAGCGTATCACGACTGTTCATATCGTTATGGTATTTACCGCTCCAGAAGAACGATTTTTCGCCCACTTTAATTTGCAGGCCATCGGTATTGATGTTGTGGGCGTTAAAGTCGGCAATTTCTTCGGCGGGGAAGTCGTCGCCCACCACGGCAACAATGTTTACCTTGTCGTAAAAGTACGAAGCGGCTAACCCGGCATAGGTTGCTGCACCGCCAACGATCTTATCTGTCTTACCAAAGGGGGTTTCAATTGCGTCAAACGCCACAGTACCAATAACTAACAAACTCATGTAAAATATTTTTAATTTTTTTTGCTACAAATATTGCGAAATTACCCCAATAATCATACTTTTGCACACTCCAAACCGGAAAATACTGCTGACAAGTTCAACAGTAGAAAAAAAGGAAGATTCCTGAGTAGCTCAGCCGGTTAGAGCATCTGACTGTTAATCAGAGGGTCGCTGGTTCGAGCCCAGCCTCAGGAGCAAATGGTCTTTACATATCGTAAAGACCATTTTTTATTTTATATCATTTTTAAACCTGCGTTTGAAGCAATGAGAGCCCATATTTTGGTTCGAGCCCATTCTGCCACGGAGACTGGTTTGAAAATTCAAGAAGGAAAATTTGTGGATCAGCAATTTATTGTTTTTTAGTAGCTGATAAGGATATATACTATATAACCTGGTTCGATGTTTGGCTTTCGGGCAGCGTATCATTAATTACCAATAAATAAGTGCCTACAACCTTAGCTGCCAAGAGATATAATAGATCTAAGTATTTTTAAGATAAGATTATTAGTGGTGTTTGATAATATCACCACAGGCCGAGCCCGATACTCACCGTCAAAAATTAACGTTATCAACGGCGGCTCGATAGAACATCGTCAAATAACCCTATGCAGGACTTTGTTTGAAAAAAAATAAATTAATCAAAACAAACCATTGTTCCCGGTTGTTGTTTGTATTCAGATTTTTCGCAGAATCAATTTAACGCTTTACTTTTGGCTTCCCGCTATGGGGAGTTTACTACCTAATGTACCACTTATTGCAAAACCCATGCTATGGAATCAACTGTA
>CBFGNE010000068.1:0-10089 GCA_965649995.1 uncultured Mucilaginibacter sp. | reverse complement strand
AATTCCCGTCACCAAAACGCAGGTCTATTTCATTTTGCGAGTTTGAAAGTTGCCCGGCAGTTAAGTTGCCATAAGATACCTTGATGAAAGTTTTGCCAGACAGATCGGGCAGTATTACTGCGCCAAACCTGTTATTGATATCAATAGGGTTGCCGGCAGGCATGTACACTGTATAGTTGATCTCTATGCTTTGGTGGTTATTGCGGCGGTTTGATTCGCTGTGGAATAAGTTAGTTTTGAATGAAACTGTTGAGCCCACCTTGCTATCATCAACGCTCGAGCCGTTATACATATCGTTTACCGCGTCGGCATCATCCGAACCGAATTTCATTTGCACGTCAACCTTAAACTCGCTTTTATTCCAGGTGTTTACGGTTATTTTGCCAAAACTGTTGCTTATCTGTAGCAAATCATTGGCATCCACACTGTAGCTTTTGCTGTAGTTTTTTATCTTTTCGGTGATCTCGCCGCTGGCAACCTTTTGCTTGTATTCGGCGCTATCCGTTTTCCAGTTAACGTTGCCGTTAAGGTTTTTAAAACTGCTAAAGCTATCATTCATATCTGGCACCATGCCGCTAAAGCTGCCTGCAAAGTTTTTGCCGAAGTCCTTGAAATCTTTGCCGAAATCCTTGCCAAAGTCTTTAAATTTCATTTTAAATTCTTTGTTAAACTTTTTCGAGGCGATAACCATCTTCTGCACGCTTTTATCCATCCGCAGTTTATTCATTTTTACCTGCAGCTTGCTCATTTCTTTTTGCAAGTCGCCCATTTGTTTCTGGAAGGCCTTGTCGTCAAGTTGTTCTGTCGGGGCATCCGGAGTTTGCGGTGCTGCGGGGGCAACAGGCTTTGCCTGTGCAAAAGCCGCGGTGCTGATGGCAATGCTTACAATTAATGCAAGCATCCTGTGGTTAAATATCTTTAGTTCCATTTTGTTGTTCCTTTTTGCTTTGATTGAATTGTTGTATTACACTTAATTGCTGATTAAGCACCTCGGTTTGTATTTGCAAGTTCCGGATCATTGCACGTAGAACACGTTCCTGGTTAGGGCTGGTGGCCAAATCTGTACTTAGTTTTTTATAGTTTGCCTGCATTTTTACCAGTTCATTGTTAAACTCATTGTAAAGTTGCGGGTCGAATTTTGCTATTTGTTTTAATTCAACTCTTTTGGTTTCTATCAGCGATGCATACTGTGCCTGCTGTTTGGCATAAGTAGGGTTGATGGAGGCGAGGTCAACCTCGCCGCTTGTTTTTTGGTTTTGTGTGTATATACCGAAGCCGATGCCCATAACTACGATGATCATGGCGGCTACCCTTAGCACGAAGCCAAGTGAGTAGGTTTTTGCTTCTCGCTTTTTTGGCGCTTCTGCCTCCCAGGCATCCAGTTCTTTTGAGATGTTATTCCAGATATCGGCGCGGGGTTGCAGGTCGTCAAATTCTTCCCTGTTTTCTGCCATAAAATCTTCTAAACGCTTGCTCATTTTGTTATTCCTTTGCTAATTAGTATCTCGTTCAACTTTCTTTTCGCTCTTAAAAACTGGGTGCGCGATGTATTTTCGTTTATCCCCAGTACCTGGCCAATTTCTTCGTGGTCGTACCCCTCTAATAAGTAAAGCGATAATACCACCCGGTAGCCATCCGGCAATTCTTTCATGGCCTCTTTTATTTGTGCCACTTTATATTGAATATCCTCATCGTCCCAGGGCTCCTCGTCAGCAACATTATCCAGGTGCCCGTCTTCTATCTCCACCAGGTCCAGCTTGCGTTTGCGCAGCAGGTTTATAGCACGGTGTACCACTATTTGTTTTAGCCAGAGCCCAAAGGTTGTTTCCTGCCTAAAATCTTTCAGCCGGTTAAAAGCATCGGTAAAAGCCTCCTGTAAAACATCTTCCGCTTCGCCAACGTTGCCCACAATCCTAAAGGCAATGTTCAGCATCGCTTTAGAATATAGTTTGTACAACTCATAGCAGGCTTTTTTGCTTCCCTGCTTACACTCAACCACCAGTTGATAATGTTTATCTACAAATACCGCTTCCAATTATTTTGTGAGGTTTCAAGTTAAATGACGCGGGCTATTTAACAACGTTGCATGCAGTATGAAAAAAATAAACGATTTAGCAATATTAAGTGTAATAAGATAAAATAAAGTTGCGGCTTATACGTTTAAAGCGCTCAAAAATGCACGCGATTCAGGTATTGAAAAATCAACCATTGTTGTTTTCGAACCCCAATAATCTGTTAACCTTCAAGTCGTGTAAGTAGTTGTCTACGGCTTTTACAGCATTTTGATACCTATCATCCCCCGTGCCGCTTATCAGCACATAATTTGTGTTTAATGCCGTCAATTCTTTGTGCCACACATCCATAAAATGTTCGCGCATTTCCGGGAAATCGCGCAGGGGGTCTTCCTCCCAGGGGAGGTCGATGTTTAGGAGTAAATAAAGGTTGTAAGGGTGTTTTGGCAATTCATCCAGTACCTCCTGCGGAGATTTGCCAAAGGTATGATCGCTCCAAATTTTTACGGTGATAAAGGTGGTATCGCAAATAAGCAGTTTGTTTGCCTGCGGCATAATTTCTTTTTCCAATGCCAGCTGGCCGGTAAACATATTTATCTCGTCCTGCCAGGTAGGTGGGGCAACAAGCGCCGCGCAGTAACCACGGGCATACTCGGGTACCCAAACCGTATTATAATGCCTGGCCAAAAATGCCGACATGGTAGATTTGCCGGTAGATTCGGGGCCAACCACAGCTATTTTGATGATTTCGGAATGCGGATGTTCGATGTCGGATTTATTCATTAACCTCTGTTCTTCAAAGTTCTATTGCCCCTTCAGGGGGGCGGGGGGCTGCTTCTTATAATCTTTCCGCCAATCTACGTAACCCATCAGTGCAATGCCCACATAAATGGCATACATTACTGCGGTAAGATGCAAGTCTTTATACAGATACACGCCTACATATATTACATCAACAAATATCCATATCAGCCAGTTTTCTAACACCTTTCGCGCCAAAAATACCTGCGCTACCAGGCTGCAGGCAGTACAAAAGCTATCCAGGTAGGGGAACGACGCGGTAGTATACCGCAAAAGCGTGCCTAAAATGAAAGTGAACACCACAATTGCGCCTGCCGAGAGCAGTACTTCAGTTTTGGTTATACGAGCAACCGGTATCTTTTTTTCCTCGGCAGGTTTGTGGCTCCAATAATACCAGCCATATAGGTTTATTATAAAGAAGTAAACCTGCAGCCCCATATCGGCAAACAAATGCGCTTCAAAAAAAATAAAAATGTAAATGGTAACGCTTACGGTGGCGATGGGCCAGTTCCAGATGTTGTTTTTGGCTGCCAGGTACACGCAGATAAGCCCGGTAATAACGCCGGTGATTTCGAGCCAGGTTTGATGCTGCCACCAATCCTGTAGCAGGTGTACAATTTGCATGTGGTAAATATACGCAAGCAAATTATAAATTGGCTATCTAACCACAAAGGGCGCTAAGCCAAGCAATTCCCCTAAACAAAGGGCACAAAGTTTTTAATTCTTTGCGCCCTTTGTGCCCCTTTCTTTGAGTCCTTGGTGGTTAAAATACGCCTACCAAATCTTCACCCTCTTTGCGGGATCCAACCACATTTTATCGCCCTTTTTAATTCCAAAAGCTTCGTAAAACTCCGGAACATCGGTAAACGGCCCATTTACGCGCATAAAGCCCGGCGAGTGTACATCACTAAGCAACTGGCTCGCTAACGATTCGGGTCTGTCGTGCCCAAGCCAGCCAAGGGCGTAGCCCATAAAATAACGCTGGGTTGGCGTAAGCCCGTTAATTTTTTTACCCTCTTTATATTGCGCGGTCTTTTTAAAGGCATCCAGCCCTATCACAATGCCGCCCAGGTCGGCAATGTTTTCGCCTAAGGTTGCCTTGCCATTTACATGCTGGTCGCCAACTTTGTAGCCGTTAAACTGCTCCACCAGCATCTGCGCGCGTTGGGCAAACTTGGTAGAGTCCTCAACCGTCCACCAGCCTTTAAGATTGCCCACTTCATCGTACTGGCGGCCCTGGTCGTCAAAACCGTGTGTAATTTCGTGGCCAATGGTTGATGCTGCCGCATAACCGTAAACTACTGCATCGTCAATGTTTTCATCCAGTGCGCCTGGTATCATAAATATAGCGGCAGGCAATACAATTTCATTGTTAGATGGGTTATAGTAGGCATTGTAGGTTTGCGGTGTCATCCCCCATTCTGTACGGTCAACGGGTTTGCCCAACTTATCGGCATTTATATGGTGTAAAAATACGCTTGCCCGCATCACGTTTTGCGCGTAAGAAGCCCTGTCTATCGTTAAATCGGTGTAGTCTCTCCAGTGATCCGGGTAACCTACTTTAGGCATCACTTTGGCCAGTTTGCCGTAAGCTTTCTCTTTTGTTACAGGGCTCATCCAGTCCAATTTTTCAATATGCTCCTTAAAGGTGCCGCGCATATCCTCTACCAGCTTAACGTAACGCTCTTTTGTTTTCTCGGGGAAGTATTCTTTCACAAATATCTGCCCAAGCACTTCGCCCATCAGGCCGTTCTCGGTATCCAGTACGCGTTTCCAGCGGGGTAGTTGTTCTTTACGCCCGTAAAGCGCCATGCCAAAAAAGCGGAAGTTCTCCTCATCAAAGGCTTTGCTGAGGTATGGACTGGTATCGCTTACCAGGTTTTTTTTCAAGTAATTTTTCCAGTCAGTTAGGCTATATCTGGTAAGCGCTTCGTTTACGGCTTTATAATACTCCGGTTGGCCTACAATTACGGTGTCCACATTTTTGTAATCCATTTGCTCAAGCGTGGCGGGCCAATTTATGGCAGGAGTCAGTTTGCTTAAACCGGCTATGGGCATTTTGTTGTAATTAGCATACGGGTCGCGCAGGTCTTCCAGCTTGCGGGAGTTTGAGGCCAGGAATTTCTCCAACTCATAAGTTTTATCAGCTGCCGCCGCAGCTGTTGCAGCATCAAGCCCAATTAGTTTAAATAGTACCGGCAAGTGCTTTTGCTGATAATCTGCCCGGATGATTACGCTGTGTTTATCATTGTTAAAATAATAATCGCGGTTGGGTAGCCCAATGCCGCCCTGGTAAAACTGTAGGGCCATTTTGCTGCTGTTTTTATCGTCTTGCCCAACATATGTACTAATGGGGTTGGGTACCCCGAGCGTTGATAAGTGGGCAAACTCGGCAACAAGGCCTTTTATATCGGTAATTTTATCTATCAGTTCAAGCTCCGTTTTAAGTGGTGACAGCCCCTGCTTTTCTATGTTAGCAGTATCAAGCCCGCTGTAATAAAAATCGCCTATCTTTTGCGTATTGGTGCCTTTTTCTGCATTGGCTTTTAAGGCGTCTTCATTTATTTTTTTCAATTTATTGCGCAGGTCATCCTGCACCAGGTTGCCGATGCTCCAGGAGGAATAAGCGGCAGGTATAGGGTTTTCTTTTAGCCACTTGCCGTTGGCATACAAGAAGAAATCGTCGCCGGGTTTAACAGTGGTATCAATGTTTTTAAAAATGCGGTCGTTTTCGGCATAAAGCTTGGCCTTATCATCTCCGGAGTTTTTGCATTGGTTAAGGAGCAATGCCGAAACGGCAAAAAGCGCAAAAGCGCGGGTGTTCATTTTTTTGTTCATATTATAGGCAGTGTATGTAAATTAATACAGGATGTGTATGGAAAAACAGAAACTCGATTCCTGATAAAGATACGGAGTTAAATTAATTTCCAATTAATTGCATAAGAGCAAACCAAGTAAAAATTATTTTACAAATTATTAAACATAAAAGTTGTGAGATTTTAATCACATAATTATATGATTATCGTCACCTAATTATTTAAGTTGTTAATTATCAGTATGTAAACTGTTTCATTGTGTCGGTTTAACAGTTTAAAACTAAGCAAAAGCAAAATAAACCGTTTAAACAAGTATTTGCTAAACACAAAAAACATGGCTTTAAATTTGTTAAAACCTAATCGGTCCTGCATCATCCTATAAAAACATAAATACATCTACCTATGTAAAAACGTTTTCGGTGTTCAGGCTTATTTGAATTCTCAGTAGCCCAAGTTGAGATGATTTGTTCTTTTTTTTGGGTTTAATCAATAGTTTAAATTAATTAGGGGAAAAGGGAGCTTCCAAAAGGCTCTCTTTTTTTGTGCCATAAATTTTGCTATGCGTGCATAATACTTTACTTTAGCCTTTCCAATACGTAACCATGCAGTTTGAACTTACCGAAGAGCATTTAATGATACGCCAGGCCGCGCGCGATTTTGCCCAAACCGAATTAAAACCCGGCGTGATAGAACGCGACGAGCACCAAAAATTCCCGGCCGAGCAAATAAAAAAACTTGGCGAATTGGGCTTTTTAGGAATGATGGTGTCGCCCGAGTATGGCGGAAGCGGTATGGATGCTATATCGTACAGTATTGTGATGGAGGAGCTATCTAAAGTAGATGCATCCGCATCGGTAGTGGTATCGGTAAATAACTCGCTGGTTTGCTATGGGCTGGAGAAATATGGCAACGAAGAGCAGAAACAAAAATATTTAATACCGCTTGCACAGGGCCAGGTAATAGGTGCCTTTTGCCTGAGCGAACCCGAAGCGGGATCTGATGCTACCTCGCAGCATACTACAGCAATTGATATGGGCGACCACTACCTGCTCAACGGTACCAAAAATTGGATAACCAACGGCAGCACTGCATCTACCTATATTGTAATGGCGCAAACCGATGCCTCAAAAAAGCACCGTGGTATTAACGCGCTTATTGTAGAGAAAGGGCTGGAAGGCTTTACCGTTGGCCCTAAGGAAAACAAGCTGGGTATCCGCGGCTCAGATACTCATTCGCTAATGTTTACCGATGTTAAGGTGCCTAAAGAAAACCGCATTGGCGAAGATGGCTTTGGTTTTAAGTTTGCCATGGCCACGCTGGAAGGCGGGCGCATTGGTATAGCATCGCAGGCATTGGGGATAGCAGCGGGTGCGTATGAACTATCGGTGCAATATGCTAAGGAGCGCAAAGCCTTCGGCAAAACGTTGGCCGATTTACAGGCTATACAGTTCAAGCTGGCCGATATGGCAACCGAAATTGAGGCGGCACGTTTGCTTTGCTACCGAGCCGCATGGTTAAAAGATAACCATCTGCCTTACGCCCAGGCTGCATCTATGGCGAAACTCTTCGCATCAGAAACCGCTATGCGTACCACAGTAGAAGCTGTGCAGATACACGGCGGATACGGTTTTGTAAAGGAGTACCATGTAGAACGCCTGATGCGCGATGCCAAAATAACGCAGATATACGAAGGGACATCCGAAATTCAGCGCATCGTTATCTCGCGCGAGGTGTTAAAGTAATTAATAATTTACTTAAATTTGGGTATGACGGATAAAGAGTTATTAGCTGCAATGAAAGAAAACATTGAACGCCTAAAACTACTGTTGGCAAATTTTACCAAAACCACTCGTCGAGGTGGATGAAGAATTACCGCCCTTAATTCACCCCACTGTCATTTCCCGCGAAGTTTTGAAATAGTTATACTCTTTTGTTACTTTTGAAAAAGTATATCAAATTAGTAGACTATTTTATCTATGATAAGGAAACTCATTTTTAGCGCGGCAATCTTTGCTTCACTATCCAACATAGCTTCGGCACAAACAAAACTGGCAACAGGCACCTGGCGCGGTGTATTAAAAACTGCAACAGGTAACGAGATACCCTTTAACTTTGAAGTTACGGGCAGCGGCAAACAAGAACTTGCCGTAATTAATAGTACCGAGCATTTTAAAGTGCCAGGCGTAACCGGCAAGGGCGATTCCGTATTTATCCGTATGCCTTTATTCGATTCGGAATTCAGGCTAAAACAAACCGGTAACACGCTTGCCGGCCAGTTTATTAAACACCTTGGCGTGCGCGATGTTGCAATGGAATTTACGGCAACAGCCGCCACCCCTTACCGTTTTTTTAAAGAGGCCGAAAACCCTAAGTACAATGTAAGCGGGCGCTGGTCGGCTGTATTTGGCGAAGGTGCCGATAGGGACACCACCGTTGGAGAGTTTAAGCAAGCAGGCGCCAAGGTAACGGGCACCTTTTTAACCACCACGGGCGATTACCGCTTTTTGGAAGGGACCGTTGCCGGCGACCAGCTTTACCTAAGCTGCTTTGACGGCGGGCACGCTTTTTTATTCACCGCAAAAATTGCTGATGGCAACACGCTGACCGATGGTAAATTCTTCTCGGGCTTAACGGGCACCGATGTGTGGACCGCCGTGCGCGACGAGAACGCCAAACTACCTGATGCCTATTCTCTGGCCGCCTTAAAGCCGGGCTATAAAAAATTAGCATTCAACTTTAAGGATTTAGCCGGCAAGCCGGTATCGCTGGAGGACGAGCGTTTTAAAAATAAGGTGGTTATTATCCAGATCATGGGGTCGTGGTGCCCTAATTGTATGGACGAAACCGCCTATATGGTAAACTACTACAAAAAATTCCACAAAAGGGGCGTTGAAGTTGTAGGGCTGGCCTATGAGCGCACTACCGATTTTGCAAAATCGCAAAAAACGGTTACGCAGATAAAAGACCGTTTTGATATCCCCTACCCTTTATTAATAACCGGCTACACCAGCAACAAGGACGAAACCGCCAAAAGCTTGCCCATGCTTACCAAAGTTGTTGGCTTCCCAACTACTATTATTATTGATAAAACCGGCGATGTGCGTAAAATACACACCGGCTTTAGCGGCCCCGGCACGGGTGAGCACTATACCGAATTCATTAGCGAGTTTGAGAAATTAACAGAAGACTTGCTGGCCGAGAAAGCTTTATAATTAGCAAACAAAAGCTGGTTTGTTTACTTTTACAGGTATGCAATCAACCCTCCATGTCCTCAACGGCGATGCCATGTTACCCGACTTTGTGCAGGCGGATATAGCCGGCGATGTGATGATATGGCGCGAGGTATTATCAGAAGGGCCGCTTGCCAAAAATATCACCTCTGCTGCTTTTTGGCAAATGCGCTCGGATTGGATAAGCGAAACCTTTGGCGAAACACCCGAAGGCTACCATGTTGGTATGATTGTACCATTAGAAAAACTAAGCGCACCTTACGAAGAGATAAACCTGTGGTTCGAGTTCGACCTGCATTGCCAGGTAAACTTGCTGGGCGCCATGATGATGCTGAACCAGCAAACCAACCTATCGGCTCCTGAAGTTTACCTTATCAGCCCTGCCAACTTCCCGGGCGTAGAAAGCTTTACCGGTATGGGCGAATTGAACGGCGAACAGTTAGGCTACCTGTACGATAACATCCGGGTGCAACTGAGCGAATATGATTTTACCATAGCCGCCGAAGCCTGGGCTTTATATGTTAGCGGGGATGCGGCCAAACTAAGTACCTGGCTTGCCGAAACTCCGTTTTGGGGTAATATGCCCAACCTTAAACCCGCTTTAGAAGCGCATTTAAAACGCCTGGAATTTAATACCGATGGCTTAAACTACATCCATCAAAAGTTGTTGGGTATTTATAAAAGCGGCATCCATACAAAGCCGGGCATCTACCAATCCTTTTGGCAAACAGAAAAGATATACGGCATGGGCGATAGCCAGTTGGATACTTACCTGCAGCAATTGGCCGATAAACACCTCATTAGCCTTTAGCGCTACTATAACACCGGTATGGTTACAGCCATAGCCGGCGTCCGTTCGCTTTCGTTCTTCAACCTGTCTATAGCGGTTACCACATAAAAGTAGGTTTTGCCCGGCAATACATTGGTGTCCTGGTAAACAGGTTCGGTATTGTACTGGATATGGAGGATATTCCGAGGGTCGCCTAAGTCAAACTTTTCGTTCACCTGGAAACGGTAAATTACGTAGCCATACACCGGCTCATTATCCGGGGCAGGCAAAGGCGAACTCCATTTTAACACCACGCTTTTCTTCTCGGCCCTGGCCATAAAACCCTGTGGTGCATTCGGCGGAACAGAATCCAGCCAAAGCATAGGCGGCGGCAGCGCCGGGTAGCGGTAAAAATCTTCTTTTAGCGAATCGGCCAAATGGTTTGCATTTGCTACCAGCGA